>NZ_DASWOM010000001.1:0-10662 GCF_036398755.1 Acerihabitans sp.
GGCCAATCATCCGCTGCCGCAGCAGATAACGCCGCAGGCGCGGGCCACGGTCGAGACGCTGACCGGCATGAAATACGAATCGCTGTGGGGCAATAACAATATCGGCTACCTTAACCGCCATAAAGGCGCGCCGGAAAAAGCCGCGCCCACCGCGCACCTGATTTAATCTATCTCTAAAGACATCGGCAGGACGAAATACATGACTATCTTCAGCGTAAAACACAGCCCCTTGCTCCGCCAGCCGGCGTATTTGCTGCCCCGCGACCGGTTAAAAGGGCTTATCGGACAAGTGACCGACAATCTGGTCAATATCGAGGATCGCACCGGCGAGTTTTTACTGCGCCTAGACGACGGCCGGGTCATCGACACCAAAGGATGGGCCGGGTGGGAATGGACTCACGGCATCGGGCTGTACGGAATTTATCAGTACTATCAGCAAACCGGCGACGACCGGATGCGGGGGATTATCGACGACTGGTTCGCCGCCAGGCTGGCGGAAGGCACGCCCACCAAAAACGTGAACACGGTTTGTCCGCTGCTGACCCTGGCCTATCGTTATGAGGACACCGGCAACCCGGCCTGGCGGCCCTATCTGGAACGCTGGGCGGAATGGGTGATGTACGAAATGCCGCGGACCGAAAAAAACGGTTTGCAGCATATTGTCTATAACAATGAAAATCATCAGCAGCTATGGGACGATACGCTGATGATGAGCGTGCTGCCCTTGGCGAAAATCGGTAAATTACTCAACCGGCCCGAGTTCGTGGCGGAAGCAACCTATCAATTTTTGCTGCATATCCAGTATCTGATGGATCGCGAAACCGGCCTGTGGTTCCACGGCTGGAGTTTCGCCGGCCGGCATAATTTTGCCCGGGCGCGCTGGGCGCGCGGCAATAGCTGGCTGACGGTGGCCATTCCGGAATTTATCGAGCTGCTGGACCTGCCGGAACAGGACGCCACCCGCCGTTATTTGCTTGAGGTGCTGACCAGCCAAATCGACGCCCTGGAAAAATGCCAGGATGAAAGCGGCCTGTGGCATACGCTGCTTGATGAGCGGGATTCGTACCTGGAAAGCTCGGCCACCGCGGGATTTGCCTATGGCATCCTGAAGGCGCTGCGCAAACGCTACATCGACCCGCGCTACCGGACAATGGCGGAAAACGCGGTGCGCGGCGTCATCGGCCGCATAAACCAGGACGGCGAGCTGACCGATGTGTCGTTCGGTACGGCGATGGGCGACGAGCTGGAATACTACCGGCAAATCCCCCTGACCTCCATGCCTTATGGCCAGGCCATGGCCATACTGTGCCTGACGGAGTATCTGCGGGTCTATATCTGAATCCTGGCGTAAAAAAGCGCGCGGCGCAGGCGATTACCGCCTGTTCATAGCGCCGCGCGGCGCGAAAAGCGTGCGGACAATTGACTCGTGACGCCGATCACAATATAGTTAGCAAACTACCTACTTACATGCTAACAATATTATGACCAAGCCAAAAACACGCGCGCAGGCGCTGATGGCGATGACCGTGGCGCTTGGCCTGTTGCAGCGCGGATATCGGACCAAGGCGGATAAAATTGTCGCGCCGCTGGGCCTTTCTTCCGCCATGGCCTGGCCGTTGGTGTTGATTGGCCGTCATCCCGAGGGCATCCGTCCCGGCGGGCTGTCCGAAGAGCTGGGAATAGAAGGCCCTTCGCTGGTGCGTTCGCTTAATCAGCTGGTCGACGCCGGGCTGGTGCTGCGCCAGGACGACCTGGTGGACAAGCGCGCCAAGATCCTGTATCTGACGCCCGCGGGCATCGCCATCCGGATACGGATTGAGACGATGCTGAACGACTTTCGCGCCACGCTGTTCGAGGGCGTGCCGCAAGAGGACGTTGAGGCGTGCCTGCGCACATTTTGCCTGCTGGAACGCCGGCTGGGCATCAACGGCTCCCCGGCCCTTGATGACGCGCCGCCGGCCTGAATGACCATGATCCCACCCGCCTTCAGGCTTTTCTCCCGCGCGGAAATGATTTATTCGCTGAAAAGCTTTACCGCGGCGATGATGGCGCTGTATCTTTCCAGCCGCGCCGGGCTGCCCAATACCTTTTGGTCGATGATGACGGTCTACGTGGTCAGCCAGCCGCTGGCCGGCATGGTGCGATCGAAGGCGGTCTACCGCCTGTGCGGCACGTTTATCGGCAGCACCGCCACGGTGTTGATCATTCCCGCCCTGTCCAACGCGCCGGTGCTGCTGGTGCTGGCCATGGCGCTGTGGGTCAGCGTCTGCCTGTTTATTTCCCTGCTCGACAGAACCCCGCGGTCCTATGCCTTTATGCTGGCCGGCTACACGGCGGCGCTGATCGGATTCCCGTCGGTACAGACGCCGGATTTAATCTTTAATACCGCCATCACCCGGGTGGAGGAAATCTGCCTGGGTATCTTGTGCGCCACCCTGGTACACAGCGTGGTGCTGCCGGCGGGGCTGACCGGCAGCGTCATGGGCCTGCTGGATAAGACCTTAACCGATACCCGGCGCTGGCTGAAGGATATCTTTTCCGCGCCGGTAGCGGTTCCCGACGGCGAGGATGGCGCCCTTTCCGCCGCGCGCCTGCGCCTGTCGGTGGATATTACCCAGTTGCGCCTGCTGGCTACCCATATCCCGTTCGACACCGGCAACCTGACCTGGACGGCGGGCGCCATCCGTACCATGCAGGACCGGGTGGCGGAGCTTATCCCCACGCTCTCCGGCGTGGAGGATCGCCTGCAGGCGCTGTACCGGGCCGAAGGCGGCTGGAGCCCCGACGTGCTGGCGGTGCAGCGGCAAATCAACGCCTGGCTGGCGGCCAACGAACCCTTGATGACCGGCGCGCAGGCGCGGCTGACCCCGGCCGGGTATCACGACCAGCGCCTGGCGCTGAGCGAGTCGGCATCCCGCCTGGAAACCGGCGGCAGCCAAAGCCCATGGGCGCGGGCATTGCGTATCTCGCTGGTCGGCTACCTGCAGGAACTGGTGTTGAAATGGCAGGAGTGCCTGGTGCTGCGCCAGGACATCGCCACCGGCATGCGGGTCGGGGTAATGCCCAGACGCCGCCTGGCCGCCGTCGGCAACCGGGTGCTGCACCGGGATTTGGGCATGGCTCTGCTGTCGTCGCTGGCGGCATTTATCGCCATCGGCCTGTGCTGCGCGTTCTGGATACAAATCGGCTGGGCCGACGGCGCCACCGCGGCCATGATGGCGGCGGTATTTTGCAGTTTCTTCGCCGTGATGGACGACCCGGTGCCCGCCATCAATAATTTCCTGAAATACACCTTCTGGTCGGCCCCCATCTCGGCGTTTTATATTCTGGTGCTGCTGCCCGCGGTCCAGGACTTCGGCATGCTGGTACTGGTCTGCGCCCCGCTGTTTCTGGTGCTGGGCTGCTACAGCGCCCGCCCGGCCCTGTTGATGGTGGCGCTGCCGCTGCTGTTCGGCGTGGCGGGCACCCTGTCGCTGCATGATACCGCCCACGCCGATGTCACCAGTTTTATCAATACCACCACCGCCCAGCTATTGGGGACGTTCGTGGCGGCGCGGGTGACCCGGTTGTTCCGATCGGTCGGCGCCGACTGGAGCGCGCGCCGCATCCGCCGGGCCATACGCCGCGACCTGGTGGCGATGGCCCGGGGCGCGAAGGCGCAGCAGCTGCAGATATTCGCCGTTAGAATGGTCGATCGCATCGGCCTGCTGGTGACGCGCATCGCCCAGGGCGAAACCAACCGGCACGATAGCGTCGCCCGGGAAACCCTGCGCGATCTGCGCCTGGGGGTCAATATCATCGCGCTGCAACAGGCCCGCCGGCACTTTCCGACGGTGGACTTCGGCGCGCTGCTCGCGCAGTTGTCCTTGTTATTCCGCACGGCGGAAAACCTGCCCGCCTTGTCCTTGCATACCGCCGTCGACCAGGCGCTGGGCACCATGCTCGCCATGCCGGAAGCCACCCCGCAGTGGCGCGGCGCCATTTCCGCCCTGGTGGGCGTGCGCAATAATCTGTTCCCCGACGCCCCCGTCGCCCTGACCGTTATGGAGGAGACGCGATGATTGGCGAAGCCGGTTTTTATGGTCTCTTTTTCCCCTGGCTGATGGTGCTGGCGCTGGCCGCGCTGGGGCTGTTCTGGGCGGTACGGCGCCTGCTGGTGATCGGCGGTTTTTATCGCTGGGTCTGGCATCCGGCCTTGTTCGATATCGCCGTTTATTTCCTTTTACTCTATGGGATTACCCATGTCACTTACCTTTTGCAGCGATAACCTACCATGAAATCCGACACTTTTGCCTTACGTTCGCGGCAGGCTGTCCGCGTATTGGTGACCCTGCTGGTGACGCTTGCGGCCATTTGGGCGGTATTGCGGCTATGGGATCATTACGAGCTCGCCCCCTGGACCCGGGACGGGCGGGTGCGCGCCAACGTGGTGCCCATCGCGCCGGACGTTTCCGGGCTGGTTACCGAGGTGGCGGTGCATGATAACCAGCGCGTGGCGGCCGGTTCACTGTTATTCGTGG
Source organism: Acerihabitans sp. (assembly GCF_036398755.1). Taxonomy (NCBI): domain Bacteria; kingdom Pseudomonadati; phylum Pseudomonadota; class Gammaproteobacteria; order Enterobacterales; family Pectobacteriaceae; genus Acerihabitans; species Acerihabitans sp. The sequence continues at coordinate 4,521 of NZ_DASWOM010000001.1, forward strand.
TGGATAGCAGCCGCTACGAACTGGCGGTGCGGCAGGCGGAAGTCGGCCTTAATTCCCAGCGCATCGCCATCGCCCAGGCCCAGCGCGAGGACAAGCGCAATGCCCAGCTGGGCACGCTTATCCCGCAGGAGGAACGGGAACGCACCCGCACCCAGCTCGATCAGGCGCAAAACGCCCTGGCGCAGGCGGAGGTGGCGCTGGACAGCGCCCGGCTGAACCTGCAGCGGGCCCAGGTGCGTTCGCCGGTCGACGGCATGGTGACCAATCTGGATCTGCGCCAGGGCAGCTACGCCACCACCGGCAAACCGGTGATGGCGCTGGTGGATACCGGATCGTTCTACGTGGAGGGTTATTTTGAGGAAACCAAGCTGCCGCGCATTCACCTTGGCGATCCGGTGCGGGTTATCCCCATGGGCGGCAATGGGCCGTTTAAGGGTACGGTGGAAAGTATCGCCGCGGGCATTGCCGAACGCGATCGGCTGACCGGCGATAACCTGCTGCCCAGCGTTAATCCGACCTTTAACTGGGTACGTCTGGCGCAGCGAATTCCCGTCCGGGTGAAAATCGGCGCTTTGGCGCCGGATCAACGGCTGGTGGCCGGCGAAACGGTTACCGTGGAGGTGGCGGGTTCGTCCAGCGGCATCATTAATATCAATCCCGTCGCGCAAGGACGCTAGCCATGCCGTTTCATGCCATGCTTGCCGGATATCGCCGGTTGTTATTCCCCTGGCCCGCCTGCGCCGCGGTACTGGCCCTGGCCGGTCTGAACGCCTGCTCGCTCAAACCGGTCGGCCCCGACTACCAGTCCCCGGCATCGTCGCTGACCCGCCGCGCCGCCAGCCTGCCGCTGGACGATGGCAAAAACCTCGCCGCGCCGGCGAGTGTCCAGCCGTTGCCGGACCGCTGGTGGCGGCTTTACCAGGATCCCCGTCTCGACCGTTTGGTTCTGCGGGCGCTGGATCATAATACCGATCTGCGCGTCGCCATGGCCAACCTTGAGCGGGAGCAAGCCTTGCTCAAAGAGACGGGCGGTGCGCAACTTCCCACGCTCAGCGCTAACGCCAAACCCTATTACGGCCACCCTTCCGGGCTGTCGGAACTGCAGCCGGGCTATGTGCCGGATAACGCCTGGCACTACGACAGCGGCCTGAATCTTTCCTATCAGGTGGATTTGTTCGGCCAGATCCAGCGCGCCATCGAGGCCGCCGGCGCCGACAGCGAGGCCGCCCAGGCGGCGCTTGATTTGGTCCGGATCAACGTGGCGGCGAATACCACCCGCGCCTATGCGGAAATCTGCGCCACCGGCCTGCGGCTCCAGACCGCCCGACGCTCCATCGATCTGCAGCGCCAATCGGTGGCATTAACCGCCCGTCTGCTGCAGGCGGGCCGCACCGGCGAACTGGATACCCTGCGCGCCCGCGCGCGGCTCCAGCAGCTCGCGGCCACCCTGCCGCCTCTGCTGGCCCAGCGCCAGAACGCGCTCTACCGGCTGGCCACCCTTACCGGATCGCCGCCGCAGGATTTTCCGCGTGATGTCGCCGATTGCGCTACGCCGCCCGGGATCGGTCAACCGATCCCGGTGGGTGACGGCGCCGCCCTCCTGCGCCGCCGTCCGGATATCCGCCAGAACGAGCGCCAGCTGGCCGCCGCCACCGCCCGGATCGGCGTGGCGATGGCCGATCTTTATCCCAAGATCACCCTTGGACTGGCGGGAAGCTCCGCCGGCCTGATGAACGGCGTCGGTGAAAAAGACACCTATGGCTGGAGCCTGGGTCCGCTGATTTCCTGGACCATTCCCAATAACGGCGTCGCCCAGGCGCGCATCGCCCAGGCACAGGCGGCCACCCGGGCGTCCCTGGCGCGCTTTGACGGCGCCGTCCTGACCGCGCTGCGGGAAGTGGAGACCGCGCTGAACAACTATGCCCGCGAGCTCGACCGCTACCAGGCGCTGCGCGATGCGGGTGAAGAAACCCGGGACGTGGCGGGAAAAACCCGCCGGCTTTACGCCAGCGGAAAAATAGGTTACCTGGATGTGCTGGACGCCGAACGCAGCCTGGCCGACAGCGACGCCGCGCTGGCGCAGTCGCGGGCGCAGCTGGCCGACGACCAGGTCATGCTGTTCCTGGCGCTGGGCGGCGGGTGGAAGACGGCGCCGGCCACGACGGACAAAGACAACGCGCTTGCCACTAAGGCAAATTGATAAATTCCACCCTGGCGGGCAAATGCCCGGGGCGCAGCGCAATAAGATTTTGGCTGACGTCGATAAGCTCCAGATCCGGCGGCACATGGGTCATGATGGATCGCAACTTATTGGCGGCGATGCAAATCTTTTTTGTGCCGGCGGGGAAGTTTTCAGACAGGGACTGGATATGGTTGTGGTTCAGGTTGATCAGCCGCAGCCCGGGTGGGAAGCGGGTGTTTGCCAACGTGGTGATATCATTATGCTGTAGCAGGATAGACCTTATTTTAGGGGGCCAGGTTGGCGGCAGTTCCATGATAAAGTTGTGGTTTGCCGAAAAGGTAATCAGCGTTGGCGGCAATAGCCGCTGTATATCACTTATCTGGTTGTTATTGAGTTTCAGATGCTTCAACTGGCTGAATTGCCAGTGCTGGGGTATTTTGTTGATTAAATTAAAGCTAAGATCCAGAATGGTTAATTTTTGCGGTAATACCTCAGTCCCCTGCGCTAAAATATTATTCGCGGCGCTGAAGATAGTTAACGTATCCGGTAACCGGGGCAACTCGGTCAGGAGATTATGGTCCAGGTAAAGACTTTTTAATTTCAGCTGGCTAAAGTCGGGTAACGTGGTTAATTCATTATTATTAAGTTTTAGCGACATCAATTTCCCATGGCTAACCAGGTTGACCGTATTTATCTCGTTATAGCTGACGTCAAGTTCGGACAAGTTCGGCGCCTGCGTGGCGGGAAGTTTTTGTAACTGGTTGTGGTGGACGATAAGGGTTTCCAGCTTATCCGCCTGCACCCGGGGTAACAGGCTAAAACGATTATGGCTGATATCCAGGTGCGTCAAATTGGGCAGTGGAACGTCCTGAATGTTTCGCAACTGATTGCGGCTAAGCTTCAGTTTCACCACCTGCGGCGGTAATGCCGTGGGTAAAGACTTCAGGCCCAACCCCCTTAAATCAAGTTCCTTCAGGTTATCTCGCAGGCAGAGCTGCAATGTTACCACCGCATTGCCGCGCTGTTCGTGGCGGCTCCCGCCGGCTGCCCATCGATGCCATATGTCATTGAAATGGGCATGTTCTTTTGCCAGGAGCATATCGGATTGCCGGGGAAAAAGCGCCGGGACGCGATGAGCGTTATCCGCTGCATGAGAAGCAAGGCCGGTATGGCTTAGTGTTCCCAGGTAGGAAGGACCCAGGATACGCTGTTGCATATCAAGCGGCAGGTCAAGGATGCGACGCCATGTAACCGGCGCGGCGTTTTGCAGCATCTCGCGCCCCCGGGCCGTTAATACCCCGTCCGGGCTTACAAAGCCCCGCCATTGGCGCACAGAAATGTGCCACCGCGCGATAAGGGCCAGGGTACTGGTCGGTAATGGACCGATGGCGTTTTCCACCCATGCCGCCAGGTGTTGGACCGTGACCCAGGCATAGGGCTGGCCGGCGGATGCGGCGGCGAATTCTTTCCCCGCCCCCGGCGCACCCCGCCCGCCCATGCCCTGCTCCAGAATGTTTCGCAACCGTTTGGCCATGGGCAAAGGCACCGCCTGCAATATATTGCCAGGGGCCAACTGGTATTTTTTGCCGAAGGCTTCGCCGGTCTCGGGATTAAAACGGACATAAATGTCCTGGCCGGCCAGCTTATCGCCCCCGAGTTTTACCACCGGCAGTTCCTTGTCCAGCCCCGCCAGCCGAGCCATTATTACCGGTGTAGCGGGCGGCGCCATTACCGGCGGTAGACGCTGTTCAAGCCCCAGGCGTATTTTTTGCCATACCGGTAGTCGGCCGTTCATGAATTTGGCGATGGAGACCAGCTGTTTAAACGTCCGGGCGGCGGCGAAGCCCGCCAGTTCAAAGCCGGGATCCATGGCCCTGATGGCCGTCAGGCCAAGAGAAATCATGGCCTGGCGGTTCAGCTCGCGCGACGCCGGCAGCACGGCGAAGCGAACGACATCCGTTCCGGCCCGGCGCAGCGTTTCCCTGAATGACGCGCGCACAACCAGGGCGCCGAGGTTGGCGCGCAGGGCAACGATGCCGCCCATGGCGCCGCGTTGTGCAAATCGGGCCGATAGCGCCACGCCCTGCCCGACCAGGGGAACCAGGGAAAACGCGTCCGTCAGGCAGGGTATGATCGCCTCCCTGCGCCCTTCGTCGAGGCCCGTTAAGCAATCATGAAACGGAACCAGTGAAAGCAGGAATTTTTGTGTTTTTTCCCATGACGTTTCTTCAAAACCGAATTGATGCAGTTGGTCCATCAGCCGCTGCTTATGCCGCATGACCAAATTTTCGATCAACGGCCCCAGCGTATCGCCGGCACTTTTCATCAGCGGCGCATTGACGGCCTTCTCATTAATTTCCAACTGATAGTCCGGATCTTTTCTCGCCGTCGTGGGGTCCGTCATCAGCGCATAATAATGTGCCGTTATCTTATCCACACGCTCAAGGCTATAACCCGCTTGCGAGGGCCGCAGGGCAAAAATCCGTATTTCGCTCCCCACGGACGCGGCCAACAGGTCTACCTCGGGCAATAGCGCGATGGAATAAGCGTGTCGGGGAATATGCCTTGCGCCCATGAGATGCTTCAGGCTTTTAAAGGCGCTGAATTTTGCCGATATTAGCCTCACCGCTGCGCCGGCGATAAATTCAGACGCCACCGACGCGCGATCCTCCAGCAACCGCGACAGCATTAATGCGTCCACCACGGCGTATTTAGCGGCAATATCCTCATTTTGACTCTGGAACAGCGCCGTAGCCTGCGCCAGATCGGGCGACAATGCGGTACGCGTTTGGTATTTCCCCAGCGCCGAGAGTAAAATTTCCGCCGGATTATGGTCGTTTTTATATTTTTCGCCGGCGGCAAAGAACGCCTCAAGGGCAACAGAGGAGGCATTCGTCCCATGGAAGATATTTTCCACCTGCCGTTCTGTCGCCGGCAACCTTTGTTGCCGGCTATAAAAAATCCTGGCCGGCGCGTCAAATAAAAACAACATTTCGGCATCAATCACCGCGGCGCTTAGCATCTCTTCCAATGAATACCCTAGCTGGAGCAATTCTTCTTTCGACAGGAGAGAACCGTCCAGCGCCAGGCTGTCGGCATAACGCAGCCCGGCATGCAAATAGACCCATTCCACGCTGCCAACATCCATGCCGGCAAAAGGCGCGGTTTCGTTATAAAACCGCAAGGTCGGCATGTCGGCAAACACCACATTGTCCAGGATATAGCGCTGGGCGGATTGGCTTAACGCCTGGCCCGCGTCCGGGGAAGCCGCGTCCTCTTGCGCCGTGGCGGGGGCCGCCAGCTCAGCTTCGATGGCGGAAAATATGTGCCCTATGGCCGTGCGCGAGGGGGGATTTTCATCGCCGCCGGACCTGTCGCACACCAGGGCGCGGGCAATAAACTCGCCGATGCCGGGTTTAAAAACCACCGCATCCAGCCACTGGCTGAAAATACGCTGCTGCTGTTTTTCAGATAATAGCTCCGCGCGATACGATCCAAAATCACCCGACGGCTTGCTCAGTTCCCTGGCCAGGCTGGGTAATATGCCGGGATTATCCTGTAAAGAATCAATACATCGGTTGATCAAGGGGTAAATATGATTGGCGACATCGTCAACGGCGGCGAGACGTTCTTTTACCAGCCACGCCGTAATCCGGCGGGTTTGCGCTTTCACTTTATTGGCCGCCGGAACATCCACGCCGGACGGGCCGCGCAGGTTTATGCCATGTTCATGCCTGGTTTTTGATGCCGCATGCCGACGCTGGCGCCGCGCGAGCGTGGATCGGTCGGCGATTACCTCACCGCGCCCCATTTCGGCGCCGCCGGATTTTATCCACGCCGGTTTGACCATGGCGGGCAATATGCCACCCTCACCCGCTTTCGCATCGGTTCGGGCGAGAATAAGGCTGTCGTGCCAATAATGGCGGCGATCGCCGGCGTTCCCCGTCTGGCGTTCAGCGG
>NZ_DASWOM010000002.1:0-7730 GCF_036398755.1 Acerihabitans sp.
AGCGCTGACTTTATCAAAACACCCTCCAAGGAATATTCAGTCATTGTATTTGCATATTAATTCAGATTTAGCGATCTTAATCAATGCAAAAAACACCTTCAAGGTAGATTTTCGGCAAATTGGGCGCATTTTAATGATGAGTGGGTCACTTGTCCACCCCGGTCCGGTATTTTTTGCCAAATAAAGCGAATTAAGCCGGTTTCTTGCCATGAAATGGTTAAAAGGCACTGATTTAAGGCGGGAGTAATCGGTTGCCTGGTCAGAAGTTTGTATAATGGCGCCGATACGGGCGAGAATGCGGGATAATCCGGCAACCACGCCCGCCGAACGGGAAAATACGTGCTGAAATCTGCCTTTATGCCTTTTTTAACCCCACTTCTCTTTCTAAGCCCTGTTTTTGGCAACCTTTGCGCATCAACAAATATATTTTAATAAAATCAATATAATAATTCTCAATAAAAGCCGCACCACCTGTCTTTATTTTATAAACTGGCCAAATCCAGCACATCGGACATGGTATAAAGGCCTGTTTCCCGCGCGTTAAGCCATATCGCCGCCCTAACCGCGCCATTGGCGAAGGTCATGCGGCTGGAAGCCTTATGGGTAATCTCGATGCGTTCGCCGGTATCGGCGAACATCGCGGTATGCTCGCCGACGATATCGCCGGCGCGTATGGCGGCAAAGCCGATGGAATGCGGGCGCCGCTCGCCGGTATGGCCTTCGCGGCTGTATACCGCGCAGTCCTTCAGGCTGCGGCCCAGCGCCGCGGCAATGGTTTCACCCATGGCAAGCGCCGTACCCGAGGGAGCGTCCACCTTGTGGCGGTGGTGCGCCTCGATGATCTCGATGTCGCAATAGTCGCCCATGACCCTGGCGGCTTTATCCAGTAATTTCAGCATGACGTTGACCCCAACGCTGAAGTTTGCCGCAAAAACTATGCCGATCCGCCCGGCGGCCTGGTCGATTTTCGCCTTTTGCGCCTCATCAAAACCGGTAGTGCCGATAATCATGCCTTTGCCGTGTTCCCGGCAGAACGCCAGGTGCGTCATGGTGCCCTCGGGACGGGTGAAATCGATAAAAATATCAAAGTCATCCTTTACCGCTTCCAGGCTATCGCCGATCTTTATCCCCAGCGCCCCTTGTCCGGCCAATTCGCCCGCATCGGCGCCAATCAGGCTTGAGCCGGCGCGCTCGAGCGCCGCCCCAAGACGTGCCTGTTCCGATTGCAGTACCGCCTGAATCAGTTGGCGGCCCATACGGCCGCCCGCACCGGCGATGGCGATGCGAACTGGTTTTTCGCTCATAGATACTCTCTGTTGGTTGGCATAAGAATATGCGTTTAGGGTAACCGGCGTCCCGGATTGCCGCCAGTGGAATTGCGAAAGAATGAGCATTATCCATCGGCGGTGGCCGCGCATCAGCAACGGCAATGCGCCGGCCGGGGTCGGCGGCAGCGCAGGGATAAATGAATTTTTATTCATCCGCCGGGCGGAATAATACTGAGCCGTGGTGTCCTTATCCGGTCGATGCCCAGCCTTACTCCACCATCCTCACCTTCATCCGCAGCTCTTTGGGCACCTCGAACACAATATTTTCCTCGCGCCCGATCAGTTCCTCCGCCCCCTGGCCACCCAGCGACTGCAGGCGCTCAATCACTTCGCGCACCAGGATATCCGGCGCGGAAGCCCCGGCGGTCACACCGATGCTATTGATGCCCCGCAGCCAGTCCTCCTGAATATCCGCGGCGGTATCAATAAGATAGGCCGGTTTACCCACCCGTTGTGCCAGTTCGGCCAACCGGTTCGAATTGGAGGAGTTTTTCGAGCCTACCACCAGCACCACGTCCGCATCGGCTGACAGCTCGCGCACCGCTTCCTGGCGGTTGGTGGTGGCATAACAGATATCGTCTTTACGCGGCCCGATAATCAACGGGAAACGTTCGCGCAGCGCGTCGATGACATCCGAGGTATCATCCACCGACAGCGTGGTCTGGGTCATAAAACACAGGTTGCCGGTGTCTTTTACCTGAAGACGCCACACGTCCGCCGGGGATTCAACCAGGTACATGCCGCCGTTGGGATTACTGTATTGCCCCATGGTGCCTTCGACTTCCGGATGACCGGTATGGCCGATTAAAATGGCTTCCGTTCCTTTGCGGCTGGCGCGCGCCACTTCCATATGCACCTTGGTGACCAATGGGCAGGTGGCGTCGAACACCGTCAGATCCCGGCTTTTGGCCTCGGCGCGCACCGCCTGCGATACGCCGTGGGCGGAGAAAATCAGGATAGAGCCGTCGGGCACTTCATCGAGCTGCTCGATAAAAATAGCGCCGCTGGCGCGCAGCGAGTCCACCACATAGCGGTTATGCACCACTTCGTGGCGCACATAGATTGGCGCGCCGTAAATTTCCAGCGCGCGCTCGACAATGCTGATCGCCCGGTCGACACCGGCGCAAAAACCACGCGGATTAGCCAGTAAGATGCGCATTTTTGTCCTCCTGCTGCGGATTGATTGCCAATACGTCGATATCGAAGCAGACCGTGCGACCGGCCAGCGGGTGATTGAAATCCACGGTGATCGACTCCTCGGCCACTTCCCGAATCAATCCGGGCATTTCATTACCGTTGACGGCGGTAAACAACATAATGGTACCCACGTCGGGCACGCCGGTTTGGATAAAATCCCGGCGGGAAAAAAACCGGATCAGATCCGGATTAACCGGCCCGAACGCCGACTCCGGCGCCAGGGAAAACGATTTTCTGTCACCCACGCGCAGCCCGAGCAATGACTGCTCAAGCGCCGGCGAAAGGCTGTCGTCGCCAAGACGGAACAACGCCGGCTTATTCTCGCGCCGGGTGGATTCGGCGAGCGTGCCATCCTCGAGCTTAAGGTCGAAATGCACCAGCACCGCGCTGTCGGTCTGCACCTGTTCAGACATGCCGCTTAACCTTTTTGCTTGGCCGTTTTATCGGCCGGACGCATGAAACCTTCGAGCACGATCAGGAACGCACCGATACAAATTGCCGAATCCGCCACGTTGAACGTCGGGAAATGCCAGTCACCGACATAAAAATCGATGAAATCGATCACCACGCCATGGACCAGGCGGTCAAAGAGGTTGCCCAGCGCGCCGCCGATAATCAGGGCGTACGCGCAGTTGGTCATGCGCTGGCGGCTTTCTGAACGGTACATCAATACCATCAGCGCCACGGCGATAACCAGCGCGATAATGGCGAACATCCAGCGCTGCCACCCGCCTTTATCGGCCAGGAAACTGAAGGCCGCGCCGAAGTTCTGGGCATAAAAGATATTAAAAAACGGGATCAGCGGCAAGGATTCATGCAGCATAAAATGCTGCATGACCAGTTGCTTACTGCCCAGGTCGATAATCAGTACGACCAGCGCCAGCCAAAGCCAGCGCAATCCGGTGGATGCCAAGGATTTACTCATCAGACAAATTTACGCTCTTCGCCAGGGCCGGCCACGTTGGTGACGCAGCGCCCACAAATTTCCGGATGCCCGGCATCAGCGCCGATATCGGTCTCGAAATGCCAGCAGCGCGGGCATTTTTCACCATCGGCCTTCGCCAGGGCGATTTTCAGTCCCTTTAATCCTTCACACTGCTGGGCATCCTCTCCCGCCGTGCTGTAATCAGCCACCTCGGCGCGCGAGGTCAGCAGGGCAAAATACAGCTCGTCGCCAAGCCGCCCGAGCATTTGCGCCAGGGCCGGCTCGGCGTACAGGGTGACCCGCGCCTCAAGCGAACCGCCGATGATTTTATCCGCGCGGGCCTGCTCCAGCACCTTGTTCACTTCGCCACGCACCTTGAGCACCTGTTCCCAGTAGGCGTCGTTCATGGTTTCGCCGGCGTCCAAAGTGAACAGTCCCTGGTACCACTCTTCGGTAAAGACGTATTGGGCGCGTTCGCCCGGCATGTAGCTCCAGATCTCATCGGCGGTAAAGGACAGGATCGGCGCCATCCAGCGTACCAGCGCTTCAGAAATATGATACAGCGCGGTCTGGCAGCTGCGGCGGGCAATGCTGTCCGCCTGGGTGGTGTACTGGCGGTCCTTGATGATATCCAGGTAAAACGATCCCATTTCCACCGAGCAGAACTGCATCATGCGCTGTACGACATTATGCAGATCATAGCTGTCATAGGCGGCGATGATTTCCGCCTGCGCCGCCTGCGCCCGTCCCACGGCCCAGCGATCCAGGGTGACCATCTCCTCCGGTCCGACGCAGTGCAGGGCCGGATCGAAACCATTGAGGTTGGCCAGCAGGAAACGCGCGGTATTGCGGATGCGGCGGTAGGCGTCGGCGGAGCGCTTGAGTATCTCGTCCGACACCGCGATTTCGCCGGTATAATCGGTGGAGGCCACCCACAGGCGTAGGATGTCCGCGCCGAGCTTATCCATCACCTGCTGGGGACTGACGGTGTTGCCGATGGACTTGGACATTTTACGTCCCTGTCCGTCCACGGTAAAACCGTGGGTCAGCACCTGGCGATAGGGCGCCTGGCCTTTCATGGCGGTGGAAATCATCAGCGACGACATAAACCAGCCGCGATGCTGGTCGGAGCCTTCCAGGTACATGTCCGGCTGGTGACCGCCAAATTCAGGGCGCACCGCCACCACGGACGAATGCGTCGACCCCGAGTCGAACCAGACGTCGAGGGTATCCGGCACCTTGGTATAATTGGCCGCATCGGCGCCGAGGATAACGGCGGGATCCAGATCCCACCAGGCCTGGATGCCGTCTTTTTCAACCCGTTTAGCCACTTCCTCCATCAATTCGAGCGTGCGCGGATGAAGCTCCTCGGTGTCTTTATGCACAAACAGCGACATCGGCACCCCCCAGGTGCGCTGGCGCGAGATACACCAGTCGGGACGGTTGGCCACCATATTTTCGATACGCGCCTGGCCCCAGCCCGGGATCCACTGCACTTCCTTGATTTCTTCCAGGGAGCGCTTGCGCAGCCCTTTCTGATCCATGCTGATAAACCATTGCGGCGTGGCGCGGAAAATGATGGGGGTCTTATGGCGCCAGCAGTGCGGATAGCTGTGCACCAGCTTTTCCACGTGCACCAGCGCGCCGCTGGCGCGTAATAAGTCAACCACCACCTCGTTGGCCTTGAACACCTGCAGTCCGTCAAGGGCCGGATAGGTGCCCGGCAGGAAGCAGCCGTCCGGACCGACCGGATTGGCGACTTCAAGGCCGTATTGCTGGCCGATGACATAATCGTCGGGGCCATGGCCGGGCGCGGTATGCACCGCGCCGGTACCGGCTTCCAGCGTCACATGCTGGCCAAGGATCGCCGGCACGTCGAAGCCCATGAAAGGATGGCGGAAGCGCAGCAGTTCCAGCGCGCCGCCTTTGCAACTGCCCAGTACCGTCCAGTGGGCGATACCCGCCCGCTGCATGACGCTTGCCACCAGTTCGGCGGCCAGGATCCAGTTTTGTCCGTCGACCGCGACCAGTTGGTACTCAAAGTCCGGATGGACCGAAATGGCCCGGTTGGCCGGCAGGGTCCAGGGGGTGGTCGTCCAGATGACCAGCGCCACCGGGCCGGTGACCGCGGCCACGCCGAATTTCGCCGCCACGGCGGCGGCGTCGACCGCCTGGAACGCCACGTCGATGGAAGGCGAGGTGCGATCGTAATACTCAACCTCCGCCTCCGCCAGCGCGGAACGACAGTCGATACACCAGTGCACCGGCTTGGCGCCTTTATGCAGGTGGCCGTTGGCGATAACCTTGCCAAGCGATCGGATAATATTCGCTTCGGTGCCGAAATCCATCGTCAGGTAGGGACGATCCCATTCGCCCAGCACGCCCAGGCGGATGAAATCCTTTTTCTGCCCTTCGACCTGCTCGGCGGCATAGGCGCGGCAGGCGGCGCGGAATTCCGCGGCGGTGACCTTTTCGCCCGGCTTGCCAATCATCTGTTCGACTTTCAGCTCAATCGGCAGGCCGTGGCAATCCCACCCCGGCACATACGGCGAGTCATAGCCCATCAAGCCTTTGGACTTGATGATGATGTCTTTAAGAATTTTGTTAACCGAATGACCGATATGAATACTGCCGTTGGCATACGGAGGACCATCGTGCAGGATAAAGGTTTTTTTACCTTTTTTAGCGTTACGGATAATCCCGTACAGGTCCTGTTCATACCAACGTTGCAGCATGCCAGGCTCGCGCTTGGCCAGATCGCCGCGCATCGGGAACCCTGTGTCCGGCAAATTCAGGGTATTTTTGTAATCACTCATTCGATTCTCGGTTCCGTTTTCGGTTAGAGCGTTTAAAGGGGTGTCGTCAGTCCGAAAAATTCCCGGCCGGTCACCACATCGTTCGCGATTTGCCGCTTTAACTCATCAAGGGAGGCAAACCGTTGTTCATTACGCAGTTTTGCGCGTATTACCACTTCTATATGGCGACCGTACAGGTCCATCGCCATATCCATTAAATGCACTTCCAGCCGCGGGCGTAGCCCCGACACCGTCGGTCGGGTGCCAATATTGGCCACACCCGGCAACGGCCGCGCCGCCAGTCCGTTGACCTCTACCGCATACACCCCCGCGATGGGCGCGGCGCGGCCCTTCAACGAGACGTTGGCCGTGGGAAAGCCCAGGGTGCGGCCCAGTTCGTCGCCGTGCTCCACGCGCCCGGAAATACGGTAGGTATGGCCCAGCAGCATCTCGGCGACCACCAACTGGTCGTTGCATAGCGCTTCCCGCACCGCCGTGCTGCTGATGCGCTTACCGCCCTCGGTATAAGTGGCGGTGCTCATGACATCAAAGCCGGCGGCGACGCCCGCCCGCTGCAAAAAGGGGAAATCGCCCCGGCGCCCGGCGCCGAAGCAGAAATCATCACCGACGCAAAGAAACCTGACGCCGAGCTTTTTCACCAACAGCTCCGTGACAAAAGACTCGGCGCCGAGAGCGGCAAAGCGCGTATCGAAGGTCACGCACAATACTATGTCTACCCCGGCCTGGGCCAGGTACTTCACTTTATCCCGCAGGCGGGTCAATCGCGCGGGGGCGTCCCGGCCGGCAAAATGCTCTTGCGGCTGGGGTTCGAATATCATCACCATTACCGGTAAGCCGCGCCTGCGGCCTTCGGTCTGCAATTGTGCAATCAACGCCTGGTGCCCACGATGAAAACCATCAAAATTGCCAATAGTGAGTACGCACCCGGAATGACGCGCCTGCAGGTTATGTAAACCGCGAATAAGCTTCATAGCAGGCTCAAGACAGAGGAAATCGGCGGATTATACCTTGTACAGCCTCTAAGGTTAACCCGCGAATCCAATCTTTGACAGTAACGGCGGTGAAAGTCATGCTTATTTTGTCCGGCCGGGGTTTTTTCGCAGGTTATTCTGCCCGACCGGGCTTTTCGCCGCCCGCATGGCGGGCTTGGCGCCGCCGATTCATTTCTTTATTGCCGATAATCGCTTTTTTATCGCCAAAGGCTGTATTCCGCGCGCTTAAACTGGTAGAATCCTGCGCCATCACATTGTAACAGGCGTTGCGTAGTCAAGCGGCGCTTATTTGCACAAATCCATTGACAAAAGAAGGCCGAAAGGGCATATTCCTCGGCCTTTGAATTGTCTCATAGAACATGTTTGGGAGTTGGACCTTGGCTAATATCAAATCAGCTAAGAAACGCGCCGTACAGTCTGAGAAGCGTCGTCAGCACAATGCCAGCCGTCGCTCCATGATGCGTACCTTTAT
>NZ_DASWOM010000003.1:0-15197 GCF_036398755.1 Acerihabitans sp.
AAAATTCGTCGACCTGCGTTTCACTGATACGAAAGGTAAAGAACAGCACGTCACTATACCAGCCCATCAGGTAGATGCCGACTTCTTTGAAGATGGAAAAATGTTTGACGGCTCCTCCATCGGCGGCTGGAAAGGCATTAACGAGTCCGACATGGTGCTGATGCCTGATGCCAGCACGGCGATGCTCGACCCGTTCTATGAAGAAACCACCCTGATTATCCGTTGCGATATCCTCGAGCCCGCCACCATGCAAGGCTACGATCGCGACCCGCGTTCCATCGCCAAGCGCGCCGAAGAATTCCTGAAATCTTCCGGCATTGCCGATACCGTGCTGTTTGGGCCGGAACCGGAATTTTTCCTGTTTGACGATATCCGCTTCGGTTCGTCCATCTCCGGTTCCCACGTCGCCATTGACGACGTTGAAGCCGCATGGAATACCGATAAAGTTTACGAAGGCGGCAATAAAGGCCATCGTCCCGGCATCAAAGGCGGTTATTTCCCGGTCCCGCCGGTGGATTCATCACAGGATTTGCGTTCAGCCATGTGTTTGACCCTGGAAGAAATGGGCCTGGTGGTTGAAGCTCATCACCATGAAGTCGCCACCGCCGGCCAGAACGAAATCGCCACCCGCTTCAACAGCCTGACGAAAAAAGCCGACGAGATCCAAATCTATAAATATGTCGTGCATAACGTCGCCCATGCCTTCGGCAAAACGGCGACCTTTATGCCGAAACCGATGTTCGGCGATAACGGCTCGGGCATGCATTGCCATATGTCGTTGAATAAAGACGGCAACAATCTGTTCTCCGGCGACAAGTACGGCGGCCTGTCTGAAACCGCGCTGTTCTACATCGGCGGCATCATCAAACATGCCAAGGCCATCAACGCCCTGACCAACCCGACCACCAATTCCTACAAACGTCTGGTCCCGGGCTATGAAGCGCCGGTAATGCTGGCCTACTCCGCCCGCAACCGTTCCGCCTCCATCCGTATCCCGGTGGTCGCCAGCCCGAAAGCCCGTCGTATCGAAGTACGCTTCCCGGACCCGGCCGCCAACCCATACCTTGCGTTTGCCGCCCTGCTGATGGCCGGCCTGGACGGGGTTATCAATAAAATCCATCCCGGCGATGCCATGGACAAGAACCTGTACGATCTGCCGCCGGAAGAAGCCAAAGAAATCCCACAGGTGGCGGGTTCGCTGGAAGAAGCCCTTAAGGCGCTGGAAACAGATCACGAGTTCCTGACCCGCGGCGGCGTTTTCACCGAAGACTCCATCGACGCGTATATCACTTTGCGCACGGAAGAAGTGGACCGTATCCGCATGACGCCGCATCCGGTGGAATTCGAGCTGTATTACAGCGTATAACTTGATGAGTTTTTGTTGCCGTGGAAACTTTCAGCCCATCTTCGGATGGGCTTTTTTCTCCAGCAAACCTTGCGCAAAGCCAAGCGCATGATTAACTAATGGACTAAATGCACTTGAACAGTGCGGGAGACTGCTTTATGGCTACAGGCTCATTGCCCGATGCTGGGCAGATCCTTAATTCGTTGATTAACAGCATCCTGCTGCTGGATAATGACCTTGCCGTTCATTACGCCAATCCGGCGGCGCAACAGCTTTTAGCGCAAAGCTCGCGCAAACTTTTCGGTACGCCGCTGCCTGAACTGCTGGGATATTTTTCGCTCAACGTCGAACTGATGCGCGAAAGCCTTAACGCCGGGCAAGGGTTTACCGATAATGAGGTTACGTTGGTGGTGGACGGACGGGCGCATATCCTTTCCCTTACCGCACAACGCCTGCAAGAGGATTTTTTCCTGATGGAACTGGCGCCGATGGATAATCAGCGACGCCTCAGCCAGGAACAGATCCAGCATGCCCAGCAGGTGGCGGCGCGGGATCTGGTGCGCGGCCTGGCCCATGAAATCAAAAATCCGCTCGGCGGACTGCGCGGCGCGGCGCAACTGCTCTCCAAGGCTTTACCCGATCCCTCCCTGCTGGAATACACCAAGGTGATCATTGAACAGGCCGACCGCCTGCGCAATCTGGTCGATCGCCTGCTTGGGCCGCAGCAGCCCGGTATGCATGTGACCCAAAGCATTCATCAGGTGGCCGAGCGGGTATTCAAGCTGGTCTCGCTGGAAAAACCGGATAATGTCACCCTCCTGCGGGATTACGATCCCAGCCTGCCTGAACTGGCCCACGATCCTGACCAAATGGAACAGGTCTTGCTGAATATTACCCGTAATTCGCTGCAGGCACTGGGTGAAGACGGTGGCACGATCACGATACGTACCCGTACCGCGTTCCAGTTAACGCTGCACGGCGTCCGCTATCGTTTGGTAGCGCGAATTGATATTGAAGACGACGGTCCGGGCGTACCGGCGCAATTGCAGGATACGCTGTTCTACCCCATGGTCAGCGGCCGTGAAGGCGGCACCGGTTTAGGGTTATCCATTGCCCGCAGTCTTATCGATCAAAATTCGGGTAAAATTGAATTTAACAGTTGGCCGGGGCATACCGAATTTTCGGTGTTCCTGCCCATTCGCCAGTGAGGTCACTATGCAACGAGGGATAGTCTGGATCGTCGACGACGATAGCTCCATCCGCTGGGTGCTTGAACGCGCCCTCACTGGAGCCGGGTTGACTTGCGTCACCTTTGAAGGCGGCAGTGAAGTGCTGGAGGCGATAGCAACCCAAACTCCGGACGTGTTGTTATCGGATATACGCATGCCCGGCATGGACGGCCTGGCATTACTTAAACAGATTAAGCAGCGCCACCCGATGCTGCCGGTGATTATCATGACCGCCCACTCGGATCTGGACGCCGCGGTCAGTGCTTACCAACAGGGCGCGTTCGATTACCTGCCGAAGCCGTTTGATATCGATGAGGCGGTGGCGCTGGTGGAGCGCGCGGTCAGTCACTATCTTGAACAGCAACAGCCGGCGCGCGCGCAGCCCGCCAGCGGCCCGACCACCGATATTATCGGTGAAGCGCCGGCCATGCAGGATGTCTTCCGCATTATCGGCCGCCTGTCCCGCTCCTCCATCAGCGTGTTGATTAACGGCGAGTCCGGTACCGGTAAGGAACTGGTCGCCCACGCGCTGCATCGCCATAGTCCGCGCGCCAAGGCCTCGTTTATCGCGCTGAATATGGCGGCGATCCCGAAGGATTTGATCGAATCGGAACTGTTCGGCCATGAGAAAGGGGCTTTTACCGGCGCCAATCAGGTACGGCAGGGGCGTTTTGAGCAAGCGGACGGCGGCACATTGTTCCTGGATGAAATCGGCGATATGCCGCTGGATGTTCAGACCCGGCTGCTGCGCGTACTGGCGGACGGCCAGTTTTACCGGGTCGGCGGTTATGCGCCGGTCAAAGTCGACGTCAGAATTATTGCCGCCACCCATCAGAATCTGGAGGTGCGTGTACAGGAGGGCAAATTCCGCGAGGATTTGTTTCATCGCCTGAACGTCATCCGGGTACATTTACCGCCGCTGCGGGAACGACGGGAAGATATTCCCCGTCTGGCGCGCTATTTCCTGCAGGTCGCGGCCAAGGAGCTGGGGGTAGAACCTAAAAACCTGCATCCGGAAACCGAAACCGCGCTCACCCGCCTGCCCTGGCAAGGCAATGTCCGCCAGTTGGAAAACACCTGCCGCTGGTTGACGGTCATGGCCGCCGGCCAGGAAGTGTTGATCCAGGATCTGCCGCCGGAACTGTTTGAAAGCACGGCGCCGGACGCCACGGTACAGTCGCTGCCGGACAGTTGGGCCACCCTGCTGGCGCAATGGGCGGACCGCGCGCTGCGCTCCGGTCACCAGAACCTGCTTTCTGAAGCCCAGCCGGAGATGGAAAGGACGTTGCTGACCACCGCCCTGCGACATACCCAAGGGCATAAACAGGAAGCCGCCAGGCTGCTCGGCTGGGGGCGCAATACCCTGACGCGCAAGCTAAAAGAGCTGGGCATGGAATAAAAACCGCGGGTTTATAACCTGGTGGAATAGCGACGGAAAAACAAGCAAAATAACGTGCGAAACGACGTTATTTTGCTCTTTACATCCCGAATGCAGACAGTATGATCTTGTCGCTGACCGGGAGGAAGACCATGTTTAATTCAATTATTGATTTGCTGAGCCAGGGCGCGGATATGACCGTCGCGGCGGGCCATGCTCCGCAAACGGCGCTGGCCGCCATACTTTGCGCCGCGCTGATTAATTTTTTCAGCTGATCAAATCACCCGCGAGTATTGGCGCTGGCGGGATTTAGCGCGCAGGTAAACGTCAAAACACATGCAGATATTGCGGATCAGCAGGCGCCCTTTGGCGGTGACGGTTATCGCCCGGCCGGAAATCGCCACCAGCCCGTCGCACTCCAGCGGCCGCAGCAGCGCGATATCCTCGGCAAAATAGCGATTGAAATCTATCGCATAGCGGCTTTCCAGCACGCTGAAATCGATATAAAACTGGCAAATCAATGACTTGATAACGTCGCGCCGCAGGCAGTCGTCTTGCGACAACGCCACCCCGCGCCATAAGCCGTTGCCCTGGCGCGCTACGCTTGCCACATAGCTCTTCATCTCTTTCTGGTTCTGCGCGTAGCTATCCCCGATCATACTTATCGCCGAAATGCCCAGCCCCAATAAATCACAGTCGCCCTGGGTGGTATAACCCTGGAAATTGCGGTGCAGCGTGCCGGCTCGCTGCGCCAGGGCCAGCTCGTCGTCAGGACGCGCAAAGTGGTCCATACCGATAAACTGGTAACCCGCGCCGCAAAGCGCCGCAATGGAATGCTGGAAAATGTCCATTTTATGCGACGCGTCGGGTAGATCGGCGGGATTGATTTTCCTTTGGGCGGCAAACAACGCCGGCATGTGCGCGTAATTAAATACACTCAGGCGCTGGGGGTTTAGCGTGATCACCCGGTCAAGGGTATGCCGGAAGCTCGCCAGCGTTTGGCGCGGCAGTCCATATATCAGGTCGATATTGGTGGATAGGAAACCCAACTGCCTGGCGCGGCCTATCAGGTCGAAAATCAGCTGCTCATCCTGCCGCCGGTTAACCAGCCGCTGGACCTCCGGGTCAAAATCCTGCACGCCCATGCTGATACGGTTAAACCCCTCGGCATGGAGATGGTCCATCATTTCCAGCCCGATCTCGCGCGGGTCAATTTCAATGGACATCTCAGCGCCGGGCGCAAAGCGGAACTGCTGGCGCACCACGGCCACCAGGCGCGATATCTGGGCCGGCGACAAAAAGGTGGGCGTGCCGCCGCCCCAGTGCATCTGGGTGACCTGGCGGTCCTGGAACAACGGCGACCGCCGCCGGATTTCCTGCTCGAGGACATCCAGGTAGCGGTCGACTTTTTCCGGCTGGCGGGTCACGATTTTATTACAGCCGCAGAAATAACAGATCTTATGGCAAAACGGTAAATGCAGATACAGCGACAGCGGCCGGAGGGGATATCGCGCCACCGCCTGGAGAAACGCCGGTTCGTCGTATCCTTCGCTAAATTCCAGGGCGGTGGGGTAAGAGGTGTAGCGCGGCCCGGACTGGTTATATTTTTGAATGAGGGCCGAATCCCATTCTATCGCTGGCACTGACATGGCTGCTTACTCCTTACGAAATTTACGCCGTCCCCGCCTTTTTACGGGCGCGGCCGGTTTTCGCCTGGCGACCCGGGCCAAACGTAACCGGTTTTTACGTCGCGAAAGCCGCCATAGTTTACTCAATAACCACACTAAATAACATGTCAACGGCGCGACGATGAGCAGCAGCGGGTTCAATGATTAAAATGAATCTTTCTGGCCGCGCTTGAGCAATTGCAGCATATCTTCATTTTTGGCGTCGTCTTCTTCATCATCTTCAATTTCGATGCCCAGCTGGGTCATCAGCTCATCGATGCGATCCAGGGTCTTATCCACATACGCCTGCTCCGGCGCCGTTAATTCTTTGCCTTGTTCCAGCCGTTGTAACAATTCATCCAGACGCTCGTCGCTCTCCAGATTTTCCAGCTCCACTTCCGGCAAGATAGCCATGGTAAGGGGAATGGTGATTTCCGGCGCCACCGGTTTTTTCACCGTCGGGCCGTCGGCGATAAGCGGCACGGGTTTTTTGCTGCCGATGCGGCGATCGACGATGCTCGCCTGGGCGTTTCGGCCACCGGTTTTATTGCCTTCCTGCGCCCGCGAACCGGAAGCCAGGCCACGCCGTTTTTTCTGGCGCTGGCGGGCACGGCCCTCGGTATTCAACTCTTCGCGGCTTTTACGCTTGTTCTTGGCGACGACGGGTTTACCGCGCCCGCCTTTTGCTGTTGCATTCATGATGTCTGCTCTGTCGTAAGTGTCATTAAGTATGGAATTGCGGCGAAATCTATCAGAAACCCTGCCAATAAAAAAGGTGGCAGTTAATCTGCCACCATAAAGTGAAGGTGCTTCGCGAGAAAAACAGTCCCCACGGCAATGAACCTGACGGTCCACATCCTGTGTATCGGGTCGTCGCTGCGATGATGTTTTATTCTACTCTATACGAAGCAGATTGGTTAGGGTGTATTCCTTTACGCGCTCATCCTAAGCAGAATTCATCCCTGGGAAGGGCTGGAAGAGGGCTTTGTGCCGGGCTAAAGCGGAGCACTTGGCCCTGTATGGCGCTTTTCGCGTTGAAAAGCGTCACTTTCAGGCGCTCCGTGCCTTGCCAACTAATGTAGCCTGATGAGATTAAGTCGCAATACGCTCCCTGGGCACCGATTGTCGCTTGTGAAGGCGATGATTATTCAACATTATGATTTATAATTGATTAATTTTATTCAAACGAGATTTCGCTGCTTGCAACGAGCGGATCTCCTACAAATTTAAAAAGCCAAATACTTAAATGAAATGGCATTGTTGCTAAAAAAAAGCCCTTACATCGGCGGTGGCGCGGCCCGTGGAAAGATAAAAACCGCTTTTTGGCATATAACCCGTATAATTGGCGGCAATAAGTCATCCCGAGGGAGAGGAAAATTTGATCACCTCATACAATTACCATATGACGCATTTTGTCATGAGCGCTCCCGATATTCGCCACTTGCCCGCGGATACCGGCATCGAAGTTGCGTTTGCCGGACGCTCCAACGCCGGCAAGTCCAGCGCCCTGAATACCCTGACCAATCAAAAAAGCCTGGCCAGGACCAGTAAGACGCCCGGACGCACACAGCTCATCAACCTGTTTGAGGTCGAGCCGGAAATACGTCTGGTGGATTTGCCGGGCTATGGCTATGCGGAAGTGCCTGAGGAAATGAAACGCAAGTGGCAACGCGCCCTGGGCGAATACCTGCAAAAGCGTCATAGCCTGAAAGGACTGGTGGTATTGATGGATATTCGCCACCCGATGAAAGATCTGGATCAGCAAATGGTGCAGTGGGCGGTGGGAGTGGATATTCCGGTCCTGGTGTTGCTGACCAAATCGGACAAACTGGCTTCCGGCGCGAGCAAAGCCCAGCTGAACCTGGTGAGGGAAGCCGCCGCGGCATTTGAGGGGGATATACAGGTTGAGGCGTTTTCGTCGCTGAAAAAAACCGGCGTCGACAAATTGCGCCTTAAGCTCGACACCTGGTTTAGTGAAACCCTGCCGGCATCGGATGAAGAACCGCCCTATGCGGAATAGGCCGCGGTATCTGTATAGCGCCCAATAAAAAACGCCCCAGCCAATGATGACTGGGGCGGCTAATATTTAGCCAAATCCGATTACGTGAAGTAAAAGGTCTGAAAGATAGAACATCTTACCTCTGTACCCTACGTCTGTAACTTTACATCAATTTATCGCCGTGCAAAAGAATTTTTTGTAGTTTAATTTCACTTTTTTTGCAAGTGCCACACCATTATCCCGGTCCAAGTCACCTTTTTATGTAGCTTAATTACGGAAAACGCTTAGTGTTTCGTCACTTAGTGAGCCTGATCCCAGTTTTCACCTACCCCCACCTCAACCTGTAGAGGGACATCGAGGCTGAAACAGCCTTCCATCAGGGAGGTAATGCGGGGTATCGCGTCATCTACGGCGTCGCGCCGCACTTCAAACACCAATTCATCATGGACCTGCATAATCATGCGCGCCCCCGGCCGGTCTTTTTGCAGCCACGCATCGATGGCGATCATTGCGCGTTTGATAATATCGGCGGCGGTACCCTGCATGGGGGCGTTTATCGCCGCGCGCTCGGCGGCTTTCTTGCGGGTGCCGTTGCGGGAATGGATATCCGGCAGATAAAGCCGACGGCCGTCGAGGGTGGAAACGTAACCCTGCTCCTCCGCCTGCCTGCGGGTGTTTTCCATATATTCCAGCACGCCAGGATACCGCTCGAAATAGAGATTCATATAACGCTGCGCCTCGGAGCGGCCCACCGAAAGCTGGCGCGCCAGCCCAAACGCGCTCATGCCGTAGATAAGACCGAAGTTAATCGCCTTGGCGCTGCGGCGCTGCTCATTGGACACCTTATCAAGCGCCAGGCCGAAGACTTCGGCGGCGGTGGCCCGATGTATATCCTTGCCGGCGGCAAAGGCATTAAGCAGGCCCTGGTCGCGCGAGAGGTGCGCCATGATGCGCAGTTCTATCTGCGAATAGTCCGCCGCCACGATAACGGCATCTTTCGGCGCGATGAATGCCTGCCTGATGCGCCGTCCTTCCTCATTCCGCACCGGGATGTTTTGCAGGTTGGGATCGGTTGAGGACAGCCGACCGGTGGCGGTAACCGCCTGTTGATATGAAGTATGCACGCGTTTGGAGTGCGGATTTATCATCAGCGGCAATTTATCGGTATAGGTCGACTTCAGCTTGGCCAGGCCGCGATACTCAAGAAGCAGCTTGGGCAGCGGATAATCCAGCGCCAGCTCGGCCAGCACTTCCTCGTTGGTCGACGGCGCGCCGCCAGGCGTCTTTTTCAGGATCGGCAGCTTCTGCTTATCATATAAAATCGCCTGGAGCTGCTTGGTGGACGAAAGATTGAAGGCTTCGCCCGCCAGTTCATGCGCCTCGGCTTCCAGCTCGCCCAGGCGTTTAGTCAGTTCAACCGAATGCGCGGCCAGGATCTTCTCGTCAATCAATACCCCGGTGCGCTCAATGCGCGACAGCACCGGCACCAATGGCATTTCAATTTCCTCGAAGACCTTTTTCAAACCGCTCTCCCGCTCAATCTGCGGCCAGAATTGTTCATGCAGCCGCAGCGTGACGTCCACGTCCTCGGCGGCATAGGGGCCCGCCTGCTCAAGGGCGATTTGGTTGAACGTCAGCTGGTTTTTACCTTTACCGGCAATGTCCGTAAAACCGACCGTGGTGTGTTTCAGGAAACGATCGGCCATGCTGTCCATATCATGACGGCCCGACACGCTGTTAAGCACATAGGATTCAAGCATGGTGTCAAAGGCGATGCCGTTCAGTTCGATATCATATCGCTGCAATACGCCGCGATCGAATTTCAGATTCTGGCCAATTTTGCGGATGGACGGATCTTCAAGCAAGGGTTTAAGCAGGCCGAGCACCTGGTCGCGATTTAACTGGTCCGGCGCGTCGAGATAATCGTGACCCACCGGTAAATAGGCGGCGTCGCCCGGGGTAATGGCAAACGAGAGCCCAATCAGGTTGGCGCTCAGGGTATCCAGGCTATCGGTTTCCGTATCAAAGGCGAATAGTCCGGCCTGTTTGATGCGCTTTATCCAGCTGTTCAGGTCAGCCAGTTCATAGATAACCTGATAACCGTCCTGGGAAAGCTGCACCGCCTCCGGTTCATCCGCGCCAGCCTGCGGCGCCGGGGCATTGAACGGGGTACGCGCGGCGGGGACGGCGTTGGCGCGGCCTTGCAGCCATTTACCCGCCTCCAGGTCCGCCAGCCAGCGTTTAAATTCATATTGAGTGAACAGCAGCTGCAATGCCGCCACGTCGGGCTCGGTTACGGTTAATTGATCAAAAGGCAAATCCAGCGGCACATCGGTCTTGATGGTCGCCAGCTGATATGACAGATAGGCCAGTTCTTTATTTTGTTCCAGCTTCGGCGCCATGGTTTTGGCGCCGCGAAATGACAGCCCGCCAACGCTTGCCAGATCGCTGTAGATCTTATCCAGGCTACCCAGTCCCTGCAGCAGCGCCTGGGCGGTTTTCTCACCTACGCCCGGCACGCCGGGAATATTATCCGAGCTGTCGCCCATCAGCGCCAGGTAATCAATGATAAGCTCCGGTGGAACGCCAAATTTTTCCCGCACTTCCTCCGGCCCGAGAATAGTGTTGGACATGGTATTGATTAGCGTGATCGTCGGCGATACCAGTTGCGCCATATCTTTGTCGCCGGTGCTTATCAGCACTTCGCGACCGGAACGGGCCGCCTCAAGCGCCAGCGTACCGATCACGTCGTCAGCCTCGACGCCGGTCACCGCCAGCAGGGGCAAACCCATCGCCTTGACCATGCTGTGCAATGGCTCGATTTGACTACGCAAATCATCCGGCATCGACGGACGGTGAGCCTTATAGTGTTCGAATAGTTCGTCGCGAAAAGTCTTACCCTTGGCGTCAAACACCACCGCCACGTGGCTGGGCTTATACTGCGTAAGCAGGCTTTTCAGCATATTCAGCACGCCATACATGGCGCCGGTCGGTTCGCCCGCGCTATTGGTTAAAGGCGGGAAGGCATGATAGGCACGGTAGAGGTAGGAGGAACCATCAACCAGTATTAACGGATTGTCTGCAATATGAGCCATAGCGTCTTTCGATCTTTTTAGTCAGCAATCATAGGGGATAGCATGCCACAGCTGGCCGCCGGAGACGAATGTTTGCGTAGTAAAAGGACGAGAAAAAAACTGTCAATTGGGCTTGATCCGCGCGATCGTGCTGTGGATAACTTTGTGAGTAAAAAAAATCACTACTGTGATTAAATCTTTAATAATGTTGGGGTTTATGAAAAAACCATTTTTTATCAATCAGTTATAAACGTTTTTTTACTAATCCCATATTTATCAGTAGCATTTCGCGTTTGTGGATATAACCCACATCCTCATGTCCCGCATAAATTGATAAGCGCTTTTGGCTAAAAAAGGATATACGCAAATCCCTCCCGCCAACAGGCGTAGCGCTGGAAATAACTAAGTGAGCCGAGATTATCAAATGAATAAAAAACGCCGGGCATAGCCGGCGTTTTGAAGTAATACTTTAATTTATTTAATTCTGCGTTAGCAGGAATTTAACCACGTCGGCAAATTGCTTGACGTAGATATCCTTTGACGACATATCCAGGCCGTCATTCTTGACCATATATTTGCCGTTCACAAACATGGCCGGAACACCGCGTAATTGCAAATCGGAAGCGGCTTTTTCCTGCTGAACCACCAGGGATTTGACCACAAAGCTATTCCAGGCGCCGTCATATTCCTCACCGCTTACACCGGCCTTAATAAAGACATTACGCAGATCGGCGGGAGTTTGAATAGTCTGTGTTTTCTGGATGCCGTCAAACAGCAACGGACTGACTTTGTCCTCCACGCCCAACGCCATGGCGACGGCCCAGGCCTGGGTAACTTGTTTACCCATATCGCCGCCGAGGAAATCGACATGATATTTAGTCATTTTCGTGCCCGCGGGCAATGCCTGTTTCACCGTGCTGGAGACATGGAAGTTCTGTTCGAATTCATAACAGTGAGGGCAGTAAAACGAGAAAAACTCCAGCACCTGCGGCTCACCGGTCGCCGGTTTATCGAGTTGGATATATTGCTGGCCCTCGGTAAATTGGGCGGCCGAAACGCTAAACGCCAACGCGAGCCCCATAAGCGCAAACCAAATCTTCTTCATTACGTTATTCTCCAAATGTTTAATACGTAGGCATAAGCTGTAAAGGTGGTTCATGCAATAGCTTTACCTGCTCTGTAAATATGAGAGTTTGCTGTGACCAGAACTCAGCTTCCACCATCCAGGGAAAACTATAGGGAAAAGCAGGATCTCCCCAGCGCCGGCTAATCCAGGCCAGGTAATAGATCATACGCATCGCGCGTAACGGTTCTATCAAAGCCAATTCGCGTGGATTGAAATCCATAAATTCACTATAAGCTTCAAGCAACAGCGACAGCTGATATTGCTGCTCAATACGATCGCCATTGAGCAGCATCCATAGGTCCTGTACGGCGGGTCCGTTACGGGCGTCATCCAGGTCAACAAACATCGGACCGTCCCGCCACATGATATTGCCCGCGTGAAGATCGCCATGCAGACGCAGCGGATGCCATTGCGTTGTCCAACATAACTTAACTTCGGCTATTAACGTGTCAACGGATTGTAAAAATGCGGTTTTTTGTTTTCCTGCTATAAGCGTGCTGCGCTCAAATTCGCGTCTTGGCTCATCAAGATACTCTTCCAGGCCGATGGTCGGACGGGCTTTGAAGCATTTGTCACCATTATTGCGGTGGATACGCCCGATAAAACGGCCTACCCATTCAAGCTGTTCGTCGTTATCCTGCTCAAATTGCCTGCCGCCGACGCTTGGGAATACGGCAAAATGAAAGCCTTCATGCCGCAAAAGCGTGGAACCATTGATGCGCATCGGTGGAACCACCGGGATTTCCGCCTCATCCAGTTCCAATGAAAGCGCATGTTCCTCGAGGATCTGCTCAACAGACCATCGCTCAGGGCGATAGAACTTAACCACGTAACGTTTTTTATCTTCGTCCAGAAATTGGTAAACCCGGTTTTCATAGCTATTAAGGGCGGTTAATCCGGAATCGATGCGTAAACCGACGTTTTCCAGGGCATCCATTATAAGCTCCGGCATTAACGTCTTGAAATTAAATGCGGTTATATCCATAAAACGCTCATTTCGTCGCCCTTGCCTAGTCTTTGATGATGCCGCGCGCGCGCAGGATCGCGGTTTTGAAATCCTCTTCGTAGTCCTTTTGCAAACCCGGAATAGCCTGCGTTTTGTCGGCACCGCGCATTTTTAGGTGATAGATTAACGTATCATCAGACAAAGCGGTTAAATCACCGTCATATCCGGCTTCTTGCGCCAATTTTTGCAGGAATTGCAGCAAATTCAGATCGGACTCTTTCTGCCATGCCGGATGCAGCAGTTCGATAAGCTCATTAACGCGGTGATATTTCATAACGCAATCCTCTTAATGTCCCAGTGTTAATGTACCAAGATCCACCGGGCAGGATAAACATGATTGTTCTGTCACATGTGAAACATTGTATCTTAATATGTGAGCCTGCCCATCGATGATTAGGCTTTAAGGGAGAGTAATTATCAAAGCGGACATCACAGGCGTGATCCTGGCCGGCGGCCAATCAACACGAATGGCCGGTAAAGATAAAGGGTTGGTTATGGTTAACCAAATACCCCTGTATCGCTATGTCCTGGACCGCCTGGCGCCCCAGGTCGATACCCTGTTGCTTAACGCCAACCGCAATATCGATATCTATCGGCACAGCGGGCTGCGGGTGGTTAGCGATACCCTGCCCGGTTTTCCCGGCCCCCTCGCCGGCATGCTGACCGGTTTGCAGGCGGCTACAACACAGTGGGTCGCCTTCGCGCCGTGCGACGTGCCGGTTTTCCCCGCGGATTTGGTCCAACGGCTCTGGGACGGCAAGCGGGACGCTCCCGCCGCCTTCGCAAGCGGGGGAGGCCGTGATCATCCCGCTTTTGCCCTGCTCAACCGCGCATTGATTGCCCGGCTGGAGGCTTTCCTGGCGCAGGGAGAACGCAAGGTGCTGCTATTTTTTAACCGCATCGGCGCCGAAAGAGTGATATTCCCGGTTAAACCCCCCTATTTCCATAACCTTAATACCCCGCTTGATGTGCTGAACTGGGCGAAAACCTAAGGAGCAATATATGTCCGCTACCGTTCCCGCCTTGCTGGCGGTTACCGCTTTCAGCGGCACCGGCAAAACCACCTTGCTGACCCAGCTTATTCCCCGGCTCAGCCAGGCCGGAATACGCGTGGGAATCATCAAGCATACCCATCACAAGATGGATGTGGATACGCCAGGGAAAGACAGCTATGAACTACGTAAGGCCGGCGCGCGGCAAACCATGGTGGCAAGCGAGGCACGCTGGGCGCTGATGACTGAAACGCCGGATCTGGCAATGCCGTCATTATCCTGGCTGGCCGGTCAAATGGACGATAAGCTTATCGATCTGATTTTGGTGGAAGGATTCAAAGACGAACCGGTACCAAAAATTGCGCTGTTTCGCAAGGATACCGGCAAAGAGTGGTTACCATTGATTGACCGCCATGTCATCGCTGTGGCCAGCGATGTTCAGATCGACGTCAACCTGCCGCTGCTGGACATTAACCAACCCGATGAAATCGCGGCGTTCATCGGCAACTGGTTGCGCGGTCAGGTCCAATCTGGCACCTGTGGATGAATATCGAGTAGGAGGCGGGATTACTCCCGCCGTCCTCTCACACCACCGTACGTACGGTTCCGTATACGGCGGTTCAGGCTATACGGCTAAGTCGGTTTATCGTATCCAGTGTCGACACCAGTCCAAGCCGGTCCCACTGCTTCTTCGGCAACGCCTGATTCATATGCGACGCTCCCGAGTTCCACCAGGGACCTCGTCCATTGCTCGTCGATTTCCAGGCGCGTTCTGCATTCAGCCCCAAGCGCGTCAAGTTCCGTGCCCTGGTAGAGGGATTCTTCCATTGGCGCCATAGGGCACATCGCAGTTTATGCCGCACCCAGCCATCAAGCTCTTCGAGAGGCCTATTGCTCTGACTTAACTTAAAGTAACCGGCTCAGCCGCGCAGTACCGGGTTTATTCGCGCGACCTTCCTGCTTATGCCTGTCGGATTTACGTCGCAGCGTTCCGTGCAAGTATTGGGCTTTGACGATTTTAGCCGTCTCACCCCGCTGCGCCGCCTGATCCGCTTGCTGTTCGTCAGGCCAGCAGTTTGCCTCGGGCTTCCTTCAGATCCGCGGTCGCCCGCGACACCCTTGCCTTTAGCTAACACTTCCCCTTGCCGGGTGTGTAGAGGACTTGCATCTCCAAGTCGCCCCTTGACCACCACGGCCAGGGGACAGCGCCCGTCAAGGCGCTACGCGCCATGCCTGGGGCACATGAAAAAGCCCTCTGTTTGCACAGAGGGCTTCGTCACTATTGGATGCCTGGCAGTTCCCTACTCTCGCATGGGGAGACCCCACACTACCATCGGCGCTACGGCGTTTCACTACTGAGTTCGGCATGGGGTCAGGTGGG
>NZ_DASWOM010000004.1:0-109134 GCF_036398755.1 Acerihabitans sp.
GCATCGCCGATTACTGGTATAAATATGTCGGCCTGAACGGCGCGATTGTCGGCATGACCACCTTTGGTGAATCGGCCCCGGCCGAGGAACTGTTTAAAGTGTTTGGTTTTACCGTTGAGAATGTGCTGGAAAAAGCGCGCGGCTTGCTCAAGTAAGTTTCCACATCCAGACCAAACGATCGCGGTCCTGTCGCGTCGCCAGACACCTTGCTGGCGACGCGGCGGCGGCCGCGACCGGCTGGGCAATCGCTGGGCTCAGGCCGCGGCGCCCTTTTGTTCCTGGGCCATATGCGCCGCCCATAAACCGGCGACCCATTTCACCCCTTTGATCGTGAACCGGGCCTGGGAAAAGGCGTGGCTGTTTTCGCCGGTGCCGCGACGCAGTTCAAACCGCCCCGCCTCAAGGTGCTGCCGGTGCGGCGTAAGCACGCCGGACAGGCGGTACATAATCTGGCGCTCCAGCAGGAACTGGCGGAAATCCGCTTCTTTCACTTTCAGTAACTTGCAGACCTGACGGAACCCCATCGCCTCATCGACCACCACATAGCGATCGAAAAAATCCGCTTTGGGGGCGATAACGGCGAGGCGGTTTTCCAGCGCCTGCCGGCGTTCATATTCCTGCGCCCAGGCGCGCGCCGCCACCGCCGGATTGGTAAAGTCGGGCAGGTCGTGCTGCATTTCCCGTTCATGCCAGCGATCGAGCACCGCCGGGGTATAGGCCGGCGACAGCCGCGCAATAACCGTGAGCGAGTCGCGCTTGTTGAGCTGGTATTCCTGCGAGATGCCGTCCGGGCGCGGGTAATCGGTGGCGCGCAGAGGCTGGCTCAGGCGCCGGGAGGCCTCCAGGCTTCTGACCAGGCGTTTGACTTCGCCGTGGGAGATACCGGTCAGCCCGGCCAGTTCACGGCTGCTCATCGAGACCGTTTGATGAAGGGTTTCAAAACCCGCTGCGGATATCATCATAGCTTCCCCCACGTCTTAGCCGGTAGTGTAATAAATATACAGCATGGCTGTGTATTTATCCAGTACTTTATTGGCGGGAGCGGTTACCGGGCGCCGGGCGCTTTTGGCCGGGCCACGGGCGGTTATTCCCTAAGCCAGCCCCTGATGTGCGCCTGCTGGAGCAGCATTATGGTCTTGCCGTCCAGGATGCGCCCGTCGCGCACCATCGCCATCGCGTCCGGGTAGGACAGTTCCAGCACTTCGATATCCTCGTCTTCAATGCCGCCGCCGCAGTTGTCGCGCAGCGCGTCGTTATATTCCGCGGCAAAAAAATGCACCAGTTCGGTGACGCCGCCCGGCGACATATACGCCGAAAAGAGCTTTTCCACGTTACCCACCGCATACCCGGTTTCCTCGATGGCCTCGCGCCGGATGCACTCTTCCGGCGAGTCGTCGTCCAGCAGCCCGGCGCAGGTTTCCAACAGCATGCCGGTGGGGTTGCCGTTGAGATAGGTGGGCAAACGGAACTGGCGTATCAGCACCACGCTGTTTTTGTCGCTATTATACAGCAGGATGGTGGCGCCGTTGCCGCGGTCGTACACTTCACGCATCTGGCGGACCGGCGTGCCGTCTTTTCTTTGCAGATCGAAGACAAATTTGCGCAAAACAAACCAATGATCCGATAACAACTTATTCTCGATAATTTTAATCATTAACGCCATGATGCCCTCTATAATCCGACCCCAGAACAGAACCGTGATCTGGATCATAGCGCAAACCGGCGCCGGGGCGGGAGTAATTCCGGCTAAACCGCGGCAAACCAAAGGGCGGCGCAGGGGTGGCGCCATGCCGGTGCGGCGGGGAAACCGGCGGCAGGCGCCAGGGATATCACTACATGAGTACTTCTTTACACGATCTCCTTTTTTTCTCCACGTTTTCTCCCGTCCCTACGCGTAAAGTACCATGGCGGCGCGGAACGTTAACGTCGCCGTACGATGATCAGGACACTCGCCCCGGGGTTTTATTGAATGGCTAATTTTTTTATCGATCGCCCGATTTTCGCCTGGGTACTGGCAATTATCGTTGCCTTGACCGGCACCATGGCTATATTCACGCTGCCTATTGAACAATATCCCAAACTGACGCCGCCTACGGTGCGGATAACCTCCAAGTATCCCGGCGCCTCCGCCAAAACGGTTGAAAATGCCGTAACACAGATTATCGAACAAAACATGACCGGCCTGGACAACCTGCTGTATATGGCCTCGCAAAGCAGCAATACCGGCCAGGCCACCACCACCCTGACCTTTGAGGCGGGCACCGATCCCAACGAAGCGATGCAGGAAGTGCAGAACCAGCTGCAGGTGGCCCAGCGCCGGCTGCCGCAGGCGGTGCAGGCGCAAGGCGTCACCGTGACCAAAACCGGCGACAGCAACCTGATGCTGGTGGCGTTCGTCTCGACCGACGGCTCGATGGATAAATCCGACATCGCCGATTACATGGTGAGCAACCTGGTGGAGCCGCTCAGCCGGGTCAGCGGGGTCGGCAGTATCGATAGCTACGGCTCGCAATTTTCCATGCGCATCTGGCTTAATCCGGATGCCCTGAACAACTACCAGATGACCACCGCCGATGTGGTCGCGGCCATCGAGGCGCAAAACAGCCAGGTGGCGGTCGGCCAGTTAGGCGGCACCCCGGCGGTAAACGGCCAGGCGCTCAACGCCACCATCAATGCCCAAAGCCAGCTACAGACGCCGGAACAGTTTCGCGCCATCACGCTCAGGGTTAACGGCGACGGCTCGGCGGTGACGCTCGGCCAGGTGGCGACCGTTGAAATAGGATCGGAGAATTACGATTACCTGACGCGCTATAACGGGATGGCCGCGGCCGGCATAGGCGTCAAGCTGGCCTCCGGGGCCAATGAGCTCGATACCAACCGGCTGGTGAAACAAAAGCTGGCGGAACTGGCGCCCTTTTTTCCCCGCGGCCTGAAAGCCGAAATCGCCTATGAAACGGCGCCGTTTGTCACCGCCTCGATCGAGGATGTGGTGAAAACGTTGCTGGAAGCCATTGTCCTGGTGTTCCTGGTGATGTACCTGTTCCTGCAGAATTTCCGCGCCACCCTGATCCCGACCATCGCCGTGCCGGTGGTGCTGCTCGGCACCTTCGCGGTGCTGTCCGCCAGCGGATTCAGCATCAATACCCTGACCATGTTCGCCATGGTGCTGGCGATAGGGCTGCTGGTGGACGACGCCATAGTGGTGGTGGAAAACGTCGAGCGGGTCATGAGCACCGAAGGCCTGTCGCCGCGCGACGCCACGCGCAAATCCATGAGCCAGATCCAGGGCGCGCTGGTAGGCATTGCCCTGGTGCTGTCGGCGGTATTTGTGCCGATGGCGTTTTTCGGCGGCACCACCGGCGCCATCTACCGTCAGTTTTCGGTGACCATCGTTTCGGCGATGGTGCTATCGGTGCTGGTGGCGATGATATTAACCCCGGCGCTGTGCGCCACCTTGCTCAAGCCCGTGCCGGCGAACCATCAGCATGCGCAGCGGGGCTTTTTCGGCTGGTTTAACCGTTGGTTCGACCGGGGGACGGAACGTTATCAGCGGGGGGTAACGCGCATATTGCAGCGGGCGGCCCGCTGGCTGCTGCTCTACGGCCTGCTGCTGGCCGGGATGGCGTTCTTGTTTTTGCATCTGCCCACATCGTTTTTACCCGAGGAGGATCGCGGGGTATTTATGGGCCAGGTGCAGTTGCCCACCGGCTCCACCCAGGAACAGACGCTAAAGGTGGTGGCCAAGGTGGAAAACTATTTCCTGACCCACGAAAAGGATAACGTCCTGTCGGTATTTTCCACCATCGGCGCCGGTCCGGGCGGCAACGGCCAAAACGTCGCCAGAATGTTTATCCGCCTCAAAAATTGGGACGATCGCAACAGCGCCGATCGCACCGCGTCCGCCATTATCGCCCGCGCCACCAAGGTATTTAACCAAATCCCCGAAGCGCGGGTGCTGGCCAATAATCCGCCGGCCATTTCCGGCCTGGGCAACGCCGCCGGGTTTGATATGATGCTGGAGGACAAGGGTGGCCAGGGACACGATGCGCTGATGCAGGCGCGCGATCGGCTGCTGGCGCAGGCGGCCGCCTCGCCTGAACTGGCGCGCGTGCGGCATAACGGCCTGGACGACAGCCCGCAGATGCAGATCGATATCGACCAGCGCAAGGCGCAGGCGCTGGGCGTGTCCATCGCCGATATCAACGCTACGCTGCAAACCGCCTGGGGCTCCAACTACGTCAACGACTTTATCGATCGGGGCCGCGTCAAGCGCGTCTATGTGCAGGCGGCGGCCAAATACCGCATGCTGCCCGACGACGTGTACCGCTGGTATGTACGTAACGGCAGCGGCGCCATGGTGCCCTTCTCGGCGTTCGCCAGCTCGCACTGGGAATACGGCTCCCCGCGCCTTGAGCGTTACAACGGTACGCCGTCGCTGGAAATTGTCGGCGAAGCCGCCGCCGGCGTCAGCAACGGCGCGGCCATGGACCTGATGGAGAAGCTGGTGGCGGGTCTGCCTAACGGCCTGGGGCTGGAATGGACCGCGATGTCGTACCAGGAACGGTTGTCCGGCTCCCAGGCGCCGGCGCTCTATGCCATTTCGTTGCTGGTGGTGTTCCTGAGCCTGGCGGCGCTGTATGAAAGCTGGTCGATTCCTTTTTCCGTGATGCTGGTGGTGCCGCTGGGGGTGATTGGCGCCCTGCTGGGAACCTGGATACGGGGGCTGGAAAACGATGTTTATTTCCAGGTCGGCCTGCTGACGGTTATCGGCCTGTCGGCGAAAAACGCTATCCTTATCGTTGAGTTCGCCAATGAGCTGAACCAGCGGGGACAGGGGGTGATCGAGGCCACGCTGCACGCCTCGCGCATGCGGCTAAGGCCAATCCTGATGACCTCGCTGGCGTTTATCTTCGGCGTGCTGCCGATGGCCATCAGCCGCGGGGCGGGTTCGGCCAGCCAGCACGCGGTCGGCACCGGCGTTATCGGCGGCATGATCTCGGCCACGCTGCTGGCTATCTTTTTTATCCCGTTGTTTTTCGTGCTGATCCGCCAGCGCTTCCCGTCGAAGGAACACCCGGACGCCAATATCCAGCTGTTGCCTGATACCCTAGACGACACGCCGGGCGACGGCCCTGCCAGGCTTTAGCACCCCAAAAACAAAGGCCACCTTGATGAGGGGTGGCCATTTATTCGTATGGTGATTTGCCAGGCGCACAGCGCTGAACCTGGGCGACGCCGTGTTACTGCTTGCCACTACTTGCGCAACATTACTTGCGCAGCATTGCTTCGATGAAATCTTTCCAGGTGACTAACTCTGTATCTATCATACCCTGCCTCTCTTTTCTTGTGGGGTGATTATACAAAGTCTTTTTTATAAATAATAGAGGGCTGGGGATGTATTAATTTTAATTGCCGGTGAAGATCACAATATATATTCGCTTTTCCATTTTATTGCCCTGGTTTGATGCATTATTTTACCGCATAGAGCCATTTTTTTTGCGCTGGGGTTAATGTTTGGATCGAAATGTGAAAATAACGACCTGTTCCTCGCCATATGCCGAAAAACTCTATTACTTATTGATTTTAACCATTTTTTTGCAAATTTACACTAAAAACACGCGCATTTGACCAGACAAAAACAGGCATATGCCCAAACCCTGGGCCATAAGTTTTTTTTATGATTAATTGACCGATCGTCAGTGCGGCACAAAAATAATATTTAAGGTAAATGCTTAAATTTGAATGCCCTGCCAACAGATGGCCGGGAAGTGTAAACACTGTTATAAATTTATTACTGCACTCATATTCCTGTTAACGCTTTTTAATAAATCGGGCTGCGGGGGGATAGATAAGTTTTAATGCCGGTCGCGCGACAGGTTTAAAATAAATAATAAATCCGTGAAAAAGGTTAATTATTGGCGCGTTATGTTATCGCCGGTGTTAATAGCCCGGATTTAAGCTCCGGGCAGGGACCGGGCGGCGTGCCGGTCATAACAATACGCAATGATCGCCCCTCCGTCTGGATCCCCCGGCCATTTTCCCGCATTATTGGCACAACGATTTTTTTACAGGTAACGTTTATCCATGTCAGATCCGGACGGAGCATTTACGCTCTATGGCATCAAAAACTGCGATACGATAAAAAAGGCCCGCCGCTGGCTAGATGAGCGGCGGGTTGATTACCGGTTCCATGACTACCGCGTTGACGGCGTCGACAGCGGGTTATTGCAGGGGTTCGCCGATACCCTGGGCTGGCAGGCGCTGCTTAACACCCGCGGCGCCACCTGGCGCAAGCTCGGCGACGGCGAGCGGCTGGCGGCGCAAGAGGCCGCGGGCGCGCTCAGATTGATGGCCCGCCACCCGGCCGTGATCAAACGGCCGGTTTTGCAGTCCCCTGACGGCAGGCTGATGGTGGGTTTCGACGCCGAGGGCTATCAACTTTTCACCCACAAGGAGGCCTGACATGTCTTGTCCGGTACTGGAGCTGGCGCAGCAGTTAATCAAACGCCCTTCCCTAAGCCCTGACGACGCGGGCTGCCAGGCGTTGCTGATTGACCGGCTGCGGGCCGCCGGGTTTACCGTCGAGGCGATGAACTTTGGCGCCACGCAAAATTTTTGGGCCTGGCGCGGCGAGGGTAAAACCCTGGCGTTTGCCGGCCATACCGATGTGGTGCCGGGGGGCAATGCCAGCGACTGGAATAACCCGCCCTTCGAACCGGCCCTGCGCGACGGCATGCTTTTCGGGCGCGGCGCGGCCGATATGAAAGGCTCGCTGGCCGCCATGGTCGTGGCCGCCGAACGTTTCGTCGCCCAGCATCATCAGCATCGAGGACGGCTGGCCTTTCTTATCACCTCCGATGAGGAGGCCACCGGCGCCGACGGTACGGTAAAGGTGGTGGAAGCGCTGATGGCGCGTCATGAACGGCTGGATTATTGCCTGGTCGGGGAACCCTCAAGCCAGCTGCGGGTCGGCGATATCGTGAAAAACGGCCGGCGCGGCTCGCTTACCGCCACGCTGACCGTGCATGGCACCCAGGGGCATGTGGCTTATCCGCATCTGGCGGAAAATCCGGTGCACCGCGCCATGGCGGCGCTCAATGAGCTGGTGGGCGTTACCTGGGACGAGGGCAATGCTTTTTTCCCCCCCACCACCATGCAAATCGCCAATATCCACGCCGGTACCGGCAGTAATAACGTCATCCCGGGCGAACTGATGGTGCAATTCAATTTCCGCTTCAGCACCGAACTGACCGATGACATGATCCGGTCCCGGGTGGCGGCGCTGCTGGAGCGCCACGGCCTGCGTTACCATATCGACTGGTGGTTATCGGGCCAGCCATTTCTTACCCCGCCCGGAGAACTGGTGGCGGCGGTCACCAACGCGGTCAGGCATTACCAGGAGCTGACGCCGCGCCTGGAAACCACCGGCGGCACCTCGGACGGGCGTTTTATCGCCCGCATGGGCGCGCAGGTGGTGGAGCTGGGGCCGGTGAACGCCACCATCCATAAAGTGAACGAATGCGTCAGCGCCGCCGACCTGCAATTGCTAAGCCGGATGTATCAGCGCATCATGGAGCAACTGATCCTATGATGACGCCGGAAGTGCTCACCGGCCAGACCGACCGGCACCTGGCGCCGCTGTGCGCTAGCCATCGCCTGCAGCCCGAAGCGGTGACCGCCTTTCACGACCTGCAGCGGGCGGCGCGCCAGGCGGGGTTCAACCTGCAGCCGGCCAGCAGTTTTCGGGATTTTGACCGCCAGTTGGCCATCTGGAATGGCAAGTTTCGCGGTGAGCGGCCATTATTAGGTAATGACAGCCGGCCGCTGGATGTTCAACGCCTGACGTTGGCCGAGCGCTGCCACGCCATTTTGCGCTGGTCGGCGCTGCCGGGCGGGAGCCGCCATCACTGGGGCAGCGACCTGGATGTCTACGATCCGGACTTATTGCCGGCGGGCGGGAAGCTGCAGCTGGAGCCGTGGGAATATCTGCCGGGCGGTTATCTCGCTCCGCTGGCCGATTGGCTGGGCGAACATATGGCCGGGTGCGGTTTTTACCGTCCCTATGGCCGGGATCGCGGCGGGGTGGCCGCGGAACCGTGGCACCTGAGCTACCGTCCCCTGGCGCAGGCGGCGGAACGCCTGTTTACGCCGGAATTGCTGCTGGCATCATGGAAAGACCGCGATGTGGCGGGGGCATCCTGGCTTACGCCTCGATTACCGGCCATTTTTCGCCGTTATATTGGAAATGTGGATAAGGAGTAAGGATATGCATTGGCTGGCGGATTACTGGTGGATTATTTTGATTATCCTGGCGGGCATGTTGATAAGCGGCATCAAAGAGCTGCGCCGCGTTGACGTGAAACGTTACCTGAAAGACAAACCTGAGCTGCCGCCGCACCGCGACAACAACGCCAAATGGGATGATGACGACGACTGGCCGAAAAAAAAACCTTAAGCCAGGGTATGCCGGCCGGTGTTAGAGCCCCTCTTCGCCGCCGGCATGGAGATAACCGCCCGGCGTGCTCCACAACCGCCAGCGGCGGCAGGTTTCCGCGCTGATATCCTCCAGCGCTTGCGCTGTTTCCTCCCGCCAGCGCGCCGTCAACGCCTTTCTACCGCTCAATCCGGTACGCCCTGCGATATCGCCCTCGTCAAGCCGCTGCTCCAGCCATAACCGCAGGGCGGTCAGCGGCAAATCCGTCCGTTGCAGCAACCGGGTTAGCGAAAAACGGCAGGCCGCCGGCGATCGCCGGGCAAAGGCGAATCCGGCCAGGTTGCGCCAGTCGCCAACCTCCAGTCCGCCGGCGCACGGCCGCGGGTAAACGCCCAGGCCCGCGCCATCGGCAGGCACGTCGCCTTGCGCGCGGATATCGCCATCACGCGTTAACAGCGCCGTGCCCTGCGCCGCCAGCCGGCGCCCGGCGGCGCTGAGCGGGTACAGCGCCATGGCGCTGTAGCACCCGCTGCTGGCCTCCAGATGCGTGCCGATATGCACCAGTTGAAACCCCACCGCCCGCCAGAACCGCCACAGATCATCGGTAAGCCCGAAGCTGACCGAGACAAAATCCAGTTCCGCGGCGCCGGCCACCATCCGCGCCACCAGTTGCCTGCCTAATCCCCGGCGG
Source organism: Acerihabitans sp. (assembly GCF_036398755.1). Taxonomy (NCBI): domain Bacteria; kingdom Pseudomonadati; phylum Pseudomonadota; class Gammaproteobacteria; order Enterobacterales; family Pectobacteriaceae; genus Acerihabitans; species Acerihabitans sp. The sequence goes on from NZ_DASWOM010000004.1 coordinate 9,126, forward strand.
CGCCCGGCGGCGGCCACCGCAATGCGGCTGATGCGCCTGGAGCGCAAACAGGGCGCCGTCCACAGGCCGCCGTGCGCCGCCAGCGACTGGGCCACCAGACTACCCGGCGGACGCCGCCTCCCCGCCCAGACCTCATGCGCCAGCGCCGGCGACAGACCGCCCTCATCCACCGACCAGAGCGCGCCCGCCAACCGATCGCCCGTTCGGGCGGCAATAAAACGTTGTCCGGGCGCATCCATTAAGCGGCGCAAATCCAGCGGCGTGGTGCGGTAATGGGCGCCGGCCAACAGCTGATAAAAATCCTGCAATTCCCGGGGATGTGACCGCCAGCGCGCCTGGACGGGCCGGGTCAGCACCGGCGCGGCGTCAGGCGGCGCGACTGCCCGCTCCGCCGGTTCGTCGAACAGCAGCGTTGCGCCCAGCCAGCGCTCCAGCGGGTCGTCCTTGGCCCAGCGCAGGGGCTGTTCAAGGCTTAGGTGATGCCAGCGTGCAAGCGTAGCGCAGAACTTAAGCAGGAAACCGCGGCCGCTGCCTTCGTAGCCCTGAACGGTGGTGGTCAACAAAACGCGGGGGAAATAATCAAGCAGTTCCCTCAGCAGCGGCATGGGAATGGCGGCGGCCTCATCCACCAGCAGCCAATCCGCCGCCCGATGATGGCGGCACCGCAGCAGCAGGGCATCGGGGGCAAAAAAACGCACCAGGTCACCGGCATGCCGTTCCAGCACCGCCGCCGTGTCTTTGGATGGCGCCGTCGCCCAGCAGCATCCCCCGGATCGCGCCGCCAGCATGCCGGCCAACGTCGATTTGCCCCGCCCGCGCGGCGCGGTCAGGACAAAAACGCCGGCGTCGGCCGCCAGCAGCCGGGACAGCAATGCCTGCTGCTCATCGGTAGGTCCCGGCGCGGGCGGCCGCCAGGGCGGCAGCGCCGGCAGCGGCGCGAGAATAACGTCCTCACCCTGGCGCACCAGCGCCACGCCGGGATCCGCCAGCAGGCTGTGCCGGAAATACGCAATAAAATGCGGCGTGATGATGGGGTCGCGGCGTTCGCTCCAGCGCAGGGAATCGGCATCGGGCAGCGTCTCCCAGAGGCTCCAAGCGGGCACCAGAAGCACCAGCCAGCTGCCGGCGCGCAGCGTGCCGGCCAGCGCCGCCAGCGCATCCACCGCCAGGCCGCGGCGCGCGTCGAATACCGCATGCCTGAATTCACGTCCCAACAGCGTGCGCAGCGCGGCGGGAGGGCAGTACCGCGGCCAGCCCGCCTGCGGCGCGCCGACCCAAAGCCAGTCTCCCGGCAACCGGCCGCGCAGCATTTGCGCCTGGGCGAGACACCAGCCGGCGTCGCCGCTGACCACCAGCAAACGGCGCACGCCCGCGCGCCGCATGCGGGCCGTCGCCTGGCGCCAGGGGTCCGTTGCCTCGGCGGATGCCCCGGCCATATCAGGTTTTGCCGATCAACAGGGACAGGATGCCCGCGGCAATCAGCGGCCCGACCGGCACGCCGCGAAACAGCGCCACACCCATCACCGTTCCCACCAGCAGTCCGGCCACCACCGAGGGCTGATGGGCCATGAGCGAAACGCCCCGGCCCCCCAGCCACGACACCGCCACGCCGATAAGGATGGCCAGCAGCGATTTCCAGTGCAGGAAGGAGTGCATGACGCTGCCGGCGGAAATCGTGCCGCTGGCTATCGGCGCCATGACGCCGATGGTCAGGATAATGATGCCAAGCGTCAGCCCCTGCTTTTCCACCCAGGGGAAAAAGTGGCTAAGGGGGGTAATGCGGATAATCAGTAATACCAGGATCGCCACCGTAACGGTGTTGTTATGGCTGATAATGCCCAACGCAGCCAGCGCCAGCAAGATAAGCAGCGTAGGATCCAGAAATGTCATGTCGTTGTCCGTCCCTGCGAGTCCTTTAGCGACCGGCGAAGGTATCGCATTGATTCATATCGCCGGTGTCGAAACCACGTTTAAACCAGGTATAGCGTTGTTGCGAAGTGCCATGGGTAAAACTGTCCGGCACCACCCTGCCCTGCCCGCGCTGCTGCAGGCGGTCATCGCCAATCGCCGTGGCCGCGTCCAGCGCCTCTTGCAGATCGCCTGTCTCGAGGACCTGCTGTTTTTGCATGGCATTCCCCCAGACGCCGGCATAGCAATCCGCCTGCAGCTCCATTTTCACCGAAAGCCGGTTTACCTGTTGCTGCGAAGCGCCCTGCTGCATTTGCCTGACCTTTTGCCCGGTGCCCAGCAGTTGCTGGACGTGGTGTCCCACTTCATGGGCTATCACATAGCCTTGGGCGAAATCACCGCCGGCGCCGAGTTTGGTTTTCATTTCATCATAAAACGACAGATCGATATATACCGTGCTGTCGGCGGGGCAATAAAAAGGCCCCATCACCGACTGGCCGGTGCCGCAGCCGGTGCGCATGGCGCCGCGGTACATCACCAGCCTGGGCGGCGCGTAGGTGTTGCCGGTACGCTGGAAAATCTCCTTCCAGGTATCCTCGGTGGTGGCGAGGATAACCGAGGTGAATTTAACCGCCTCGTCGTCGGGGCCGGTCCGCTGGGGCGATGACTGCTGCGCGGGCTGCCCGCCGGTCAGCAAGGGCGTTAAATCGATGCCGTAATAACCGGCCGCCACCACCACGATCAGCACCACCACCCCCGTCTTGCCGCGCAGGGGAATGCGCAGTCCGCCGCCGCCGGAAGATGAATTACGCCTGTCTTCAACATTGTCGCTTTCGCGACGTCCTTGCCAACGCATACGCTTACCCACGGCTGTTCAGTTATACCGTGGAGGATAGCACAAAATGCCGTTTCGGACGGTGGCATGCCCGGGCCGATCGGCCGTCGGCGTCGCCCGGGCATGCCGGGGCGACGCCAGGTAATCGATTGCGTCGTTAATCCAGCGTTACGCCGATACGGTGGGCAACTTCCTCGTAAGCTTCGATGACCCCGCCCAGGCTCTGGCGGAAGCGGTCTTTATCCATTTTATTCAGCGTGTCTTTGTCCCACAGGCGGCTGCCGTCCGGCGAGAATTCATCTCCCAGCACCACTTCGCCGTTAAACAGGCCGAATTCAAGCTTGAAGTCCACCAGGATAAGGCCCGCGTCGTCGAATATTTTGCCGAGCACGTCATTGGCGCGGTAGGTCAGCTCCTTCATGCGCGCCAGATGCGGTGCGCTGACCCAGCCGAAGGTGTCGCAGTAGGATTCGTTAATCATCGGGTCGTGTTTGGCGTCGTTCTTTAGAAACATATCGAACAACGGCGGATTAAGGACCAGGCCTTCCTCTATTCCCAGGCGCTTGACCAGGGAGCCGGCGGCACGGTTGCGCACGACACACTCCACCGGCACCATGGCAAGTTTTTTCACCAGCACGTCGGTATCGGAAAGCAGGCGGACTATTTGCGTCGGGATCCCGGCCTCGGCCAGTTTGGTCATGATAAAATAATTGAATTTATTATTGATCATGCCTTTGCGATCGAACTGCTCGATTCGCTGGCCGTCCAATGCTGACGTATCGTTGCGGAATTCCAGGATCAGCAAATCCGGGTCTTCGGTGGTGTAGACCGTTTTCGCCTTCCCGCGATACAACTCAGCTAACTTTTGCATCTTGTTTACTCCAGTGGAAGATTTCGCATAACTTAAAATAAAAAGGGGCCAAAGCCCCTTTTTTGTTCATTACTTGCCGGACGTCTTACTGAACGCCGCCTGGAATACCGCCACCAGCGCGTCGTTTTGCGCCTGGGTGAGGGTATGACCCTTGGGATCGGTAAACTGCAGGGTGCTGCGGTTGCCCAGATCGCCGACCTGCAACTTGTAGTCGCCGTTGCGCAGATCCGGATCCTTCACGCCCAGATCGTCCCAGGTGCCGCTGCCCGGCGCATCATAGCTCACGGAAATGGTGCCCAGCGGACGGCTGGTATCCGTGACCTTCATCCTGATTTTTTCAAGCGCCGCCGGCAGGTGTTGCCACACCACGGCATAAGGGGAACGCACCACCAGCAACGGCAGGCCGGAATCGTCGGCGCCGCTGATAACGCTCAGGTCCGCCGTCTGGCCCGAGGCGATTTTACTCGCCCGGTCGCTGTCGAGCTGTTCGATCCCCTGCGCCACGCTGTTCAGCATGGCGACGGTATAACGCTGCACCACGGCCGGCGCGCTGACCGGATTGCCCTGCTGTTCAAGCCCTAAGGACTTGACCATCAGCGAGGTTTGGTAACCTTCGGTGCGCAGGCTTACCTGGTAACGGCCGCGGTATTGCACATCCTCGTCGGCCCGGGTCCACTGCACCCAATCGGTGTTCAGCATCTGGCTGCCGTCCTGGCGGGAGGCGATGGCGTAACCTTTGCTTTGCACCACCGCGACCACCTTGGACCAGAGGTCGCGGGACTGCGCGCTGTTTTCAAGCTGGATGACCGCGGTATCGCCCGTATATTGCGAGCGGGAACCGTCAAGCAAAGCCAAAGGCTGCGCCGGTGGACGAATGTCCAGGTCCTTGCCCACGCTCCCCCTGGCGGTCGCCGCGGGAACCTCATAATCCCCGCTCTGCACCGGCAGGATCATCCCTGATGGACTGTTGAGCGCGCGAAGCGCCGGCGCTTTCAGGTATTCTTCGTTGCCGTTTACCTGACGTTTGTAGCGTTGATCGCTGGAACAGGCCGCAAGCAGCATGAACAATGACGCGCCCACCACTTTTGCCGCCATCGACTTTTGCAATAAATAAGCCATCAATTCTCCCTAACAGAGTTATAGCAAACCGGCATCCATTAAAGCTTGCTCAACAACACGGCTATCATTCTCGGTCAGCGGCGTCATCGGCAAACGTAACGTATCGGTTGCCATTAATCCCAATGCTTTACAGGCCCACTTAACGGGAATTGGGTTGGATTCAATAAATAATTTCTGATGCAGCGGCATCAGGCGTTGGTTCAGGCGACGCGCTTCGGCAAAATTGCCCTCGAGCGCCAGGGCGCATAGCTCCGCCATTTCCCGCGCGGCGATATTGGCCGTGACGGAAATCACGCCTCTACCGCCCAGTTGCATGAAGTCCAGACCCGTGGAATCGTCGCCGCTCAGCAGGATAAAGTCCTCATCAACCAGCTCTTGGATCTGGCTGACGCGGTTTAAGTTCCCCGTCGCTTCCTTAACAGCCACGATATTTTTGATTTTCGACAAACGCCCTATGGTCGGCGGCAGCATATCGCATCCGGTACGCGCCGGCACATTATACAGGATTTGCGGCAGATCGGTGTGTTCGGCAATCGCCTTGAAGTGCTGGAACAAGCCTTCCTGGGTCGGTTTATTGTAATAAGGCGTCACCGTCAGGCATCCCACCACGCCGCTGTCGTTGAAGCGCTGCGTCAGGCTCACCGCCTCGGCGGTGGAATTGGCGCCGGTGCCGGCGATGACCGGGATCCGTCCGTCGCTGAGTTCCAGCGTGCGCATGACCACTTCGCCATGTTCATCGTGGCTCAGCGTGGCCGATTCTCCCGTCGTCCCGACGGAAACGATGGCCGACGTCCCGCTGGCCACATGATAATCGATTAATTTCTTCAGACTGACCCAATCGACGGCGCCCTTGCCATCCATTGGTGTCACCAGCGCAACTATGCTGCCGATAAAGCTTCCCGTAAACATTGACCATCCCCTCCACAAACAGGTTATTCATGGTACTTTTGTCGCCTATCCAAAAGCAAGCAAACATCGGCCATGTAAGCCCTTGGCAGCAGGTTTTTTTTAGGGTTACCATGTAAATCACATCAGCCATGACAGGAAGCACCATTTTGCCGCAGTCACAACAACACTATCTGGTCATTACCGCGCTTGGCGCCGACCGTCCCGGCATCGTCAATACCATCACCCGTCATGTCAGCAGTTGCGGATGCAATATCGAAGATAGCCGTCTGGCCATGCTGGGTGAAGAGTTTACGCTTATCATGCTGTTGTCGGGCACCTGGAACGCCATTACCCTGATTGAATCCACCCTGCCGCTCAAGGGCGCCGAGCTGGACCTGCTGATTGTCATGAAACGCACCAACGCCGGCGAGCAGCAGGCGACGCCGAATACCGTCTGGGTCAAGGTCGACGTGCAGGACTCGCCGCATTTAATCGAGCGTTTTACCGATCTTTTCGATAATCAGCAGATGAACATCGCCGAGCTGGCGTCAAAAACCCAGCCGGCACGGGGCGACGCGCCGCCGCGCCTGAATATCCAGATTACCGCGCACGGTCCCTCCGGCTGGCCGGTGGAGCAGATCGAAGATAGGTTTCATCAACTCTGTACAGAACTGAATGCGCAAGGCAGTATTAGCATTGTGAATCATCCACAGAATCAAGAGAAAGATGGAGTATGTTAATGATGCCACTGAAAGCCGGCGATACCGCCCCGAAATTTAGTTTGCCCGATCAGGACGGCGAACAGGTCAGCCTGACCGACTTCCAGGGACAAAAAGTATTGGTCTACTTTTATCCCAAAGCCATGACGCCCGGCTGTACCGTCCAGGCATGCGGACTGCGCGACAATATGGACGAGCTGAAAAAAGCGGGGGTGGAAGTGCTGGGCATCAGCACCGACAAGCCGGAGAAACTGTCGCGTTTCGCCGAAAAGGAACTGCTGAATTTCACCTTGTTGTCCGATGCGGATCATCAGGTGGCCGAAGAGTTCGGCGTCTGGGGTGAAAAATCCTTTATGGGCAAAACCTATGACGGCATCCATCGCATCAGCTTCCTGGTGGGCCTGGACGGCAATATTGAAAAAGTCTTCGACGACTTCAAGACCAGCAATCACCACGACATCGTGCTGGCTTATCTCCAGGAGGCTTAACGGGGCCAGGCGTCCGGGCCTCGGGCGCGGCGAGAACACTTTCCGGCCCGCGCTGTCAAAGTGATATCTCCCAGGTTAAGGTTGGAGTGTTTATGTACGCATGGATGAAAAAGAGTCTTGTCGCCGGCCTGTTGACCGCCATGGCCGCCGGCGGCCCGCGGGCGATGGCCGACGATTTACAGGATCAGCTGCCGGATATGGGCACCACGGCGGGCAGCACGCTCAGCATCGACCAGGAAATGCAGATGGGGGATTTTTATGTCCGCCAGATGCGGGGCGGCGCACCGCTGATTAACGATCCCCTGCTTAACACCTACATCAATCATCTGGGCGGCGTGCTGGTGGCGCACGCCAACTCGGTGCGCACCCCGTTCCATTTTTTCCTGATCCACAGCGAAGAGCTGAACGCCTTCGCCTTCTTCGGCGGCAACGTGGTGCTGCATTCCGCCCTGTTCTACTATACCGGCAACGAAAGCGAGCTGGCCTCGGTGCTGGCCCATGAGCTTTCCCATGTCACCCAGCGCCATCTGGCGCGGGCGATGGAAGATCAGAAGCGCAACGCCCCCCTGACCTGGGCCGGCGTGCTGGGATCGATATTATTGACCATGGCCAATCCGCAGATGGGCATGGCCGGCCTGAGCGGCACCATCGCCGGCAGCCAGCAGGGCATGATAAGCTTCACCCAGGCGAACGAGCAGGAAGCGGATCGCATCGGCATCCAGGTGCTGCAACGTTCCGGCTTTGATCCGCAGGCCATGCCGGACTTCCTGCAAAAACTCTCCGATCGGGTGCGCTACTCCACCGCGCCGCCGGAGATGCTGCTTACCCATCCCCTGCCGATGAGCCGTCTATCGGACATCCGCAACCGGGCAAACCAGATGAAGCATCTGGTCATAGACTCATCGCAGGATTTCTATCTGGCCAAGGCGCGGATTCTCGGCATGTACGGTTCGGGCAACATTCTGTTGAACGACGACCTGATCGCCGCCTGGAAAAAAGGCAACGCGCGTCAACAGCTTGCCGCCGAATACGGTCAGGCCATCCTGTTCTATCAGGCGAAAAAATACGACGATGCCCGCAGGACACTGCAGCCTCTGCTGGGCAAACAGCCGGCCAACGTGTGGCTGGTGGATTTGATGACCGATATCGATCTGGCGCAGCAGCAGGCGCCACGGGCCATTACCCGGCTGGAAGCGCTGGTCAGGGTGCAGGACAATAACGCCAATCCGGTGCTGTTGCTTAACCTGGCCAACGCCTATGTGGAAGGTAAACGTTTTGCCGACGCCAGCCGCCTCCTTAACCGCTACACCTTTAACCATCCGGACGACACCAACGGCTGGGATCTGCTGGCGCAGGCCAACGCCGGCCAGGGACTGCGCGATCAGGAACTGGCGGCGCGCGCCGAAAGCCTGGCGCTGAACGGCGAGCTGGATCAGGCGGTGCGGGCGTTAAGCAGCGCCAGTTCGCAGGTGAAGCTCGGCAGCCTGCAGCAGGCCCGCTACGACGCGCGCATCGACCAGTTGCGCCAGCTGCAAAAACGCTTTAAACCCTTTACCAAAACCTGAGGGCGATGCTTCGCCGGCATAATGCGATAACGCGGCGCGGGCCCGCGCCGCTTTACAGGTTAAGGATGTCTTTTACAAACGGGATGGTCAGCTTGCGCTGCGCGCGAATGGAGGCGTGATCGAGCTGATCGAGGGTATGCGACAGGGTGCGCATGTCCCGTTCCAGTCGTTTAAGTAAAAAGCGGCTGACGTCTTCCGGCAGCTCAAAACCGCGCAGCCTGGCCCGCAGCTGCAGCGCGGCCCCTTTTTCTTCATCGGAAAGGGCCTGCAGGCGGTAAATCTGCCCCCAGTCCAGGCGCGATGCCAGGTCGGGCAGGTTCAGGTTAAGCTGGCGCGGCGGGCAGTTGCCGCTGATGATAAGCCGGGTGCGGCCCGTTTCCTGGATGCGGTTGTACAGGTTGAAAATGGCCATTTCCCAGGGTTCGTCGCCGACGATGCATTCAATGTTATCGATGGTGACCAACGCCAGTTGCTCCATGCCGTCCATGACCTCAGGCACAAACCAGGTGCGCTTATCCAGCGGCACATACCCCACCGCCTCCCCCCGTTGGGAAAGCTCGGCGCAGGCGGCGTGCATCAGGTGGCTGCGTCCTCCGCCCTTGCGCGACCAGAAGTAAAGATAGCTGCCGTGTTCCTGCGCCAGCATGCTGTGCAGCGCCGCCAGCAACGACCGGTTTTCGCCTGGATAAAAGCTGGCGAAGGTTTCGTCGTCGGGGAGATAAAGCGGTAAGGAAAGCTGTGCCGGCGTGTTCAGAAAGACCTCTATGCATACGGGCGGTAACCGTCAGAGTTTATCATAGAATTGCCCCGGCGGCGTATTGGTTCACCGCCGGACGCCGTTCACGGGTTTTCACCATACCCGTTATCGCGGCGTTATTTTTCGGCGCTGTCGGGCGCCGGCAGTTCGGTCGCCTCGATAATCACCTCTTCGCCGCGCATCAGGGTAATCACCCGGAACAGCAGGCTCAGGCCGATGCCGACCACGGTGGCCAGCGCCATGCCTTTCAATTCGGCGGCGCCTAAATGGATTTTGGCGCCGCTGACGCCGATTATCAGGATAACCGAGGTGAGGATCAGGTTTTGCGGCTTATTGTAATCCACTTTCGATTCAATCAGCACCCGGATGCCCGAGGCGGCGATCACCCCGTACAACAGCAGGGAGACCCCGCCCATTACCGGCACCGGCACCGCCTGGATGGCCGCCGCCAGCTTGCCGACGCAGGACAGCAGGATGGCGAGTATCGCCGCGCCGCCGATAACCCAGGTGCTGTAGACCTTGGTTATCGCCATTACGCCGATATTCTCGCCGTAGGTGGTATTGGGCGTGGAGCCGAAAAAGCCGGACAGCATGGTGGAAACGCCGTTGGCGAACAGCGAACGATGCAGGCCGGGATCGCGCAGCAGGTCCTTTTTGACGATATTGGCCGTCACCACCAGGTGGCCAACGTGTTCGGCTATCACCACCAGCGCCGCAGGCAGGATGGTCAGGATGCCGATCCACTCAAAGCGCGGGGTATAAAACGTCGGCAGCGCGAACCAATGGGCGCTGGCTATCGGAGACAAATCCACCACGCCCATCGCGCAAGACAGCGCATATCCCACCAGCACGCCGATAAGGATCGGGATAATGGCCAGGAAACCACGGAACAGCACCGATCCCAGCACGGTAACGCCGAGCGTCACCAGGGAAATAATCACGGTGGAGCCGGCCACCGGCGCGCCTTCCGTCGGCAGCAGTCCCGCCATATTGGCGGCGACGCCGGCAAGCTCCAGGCCGATAACCGAGACGATGGCGCCCATGGCGGCAGGCGGGAACACCACGTCAATCCAGCCGATGCCGGCCACCTTGACGATTAACGCCACCAGGCAAAACAGCGCGCCGCAGGCGATAAATCCGCCCAGCGCCGCTTCATAGCCCATCGGCAGCAACAGCAGCACCGGCGAAATAAAGGCAAAGCTCGACCCCAGGTATGCCGGGATTTTGCCCTTGCAGATGAACAGGTACAGCAACGTGCCGATGCCGTTGAACAGCAGCACGGTGGCCGGATTGATCTTAAATAAAATCGGTACCAGCACCGTGGCGCCGAACATGGCGAACAGATGCTGAAAACTGAGCGGAATGGTTTGCAGTAACGGCGGGCGTTCATCAACACCAATGGCGCGACGGGTCATGTTGGGTTTCCTTAAAGTGATAAGCAAAAAAAAGCCGGCCTGCCGGCCGGCTTGATTTTATTTGGTGCCGAAGAGTTTATCGCCCGCGTCGCCGAGGCCCGGCATGATATAGCCATGCTCGTTAAGCCCCTTGTCGATGGCGGCGGTGTACAGCTCGACATCGGGATGGGCTTTTTCCAACGCCGCGATACCTTCCGGCGCCGCCACCAGCACCAATATCTTGATGCTCTTGCAGCCGGCTTTTTTCAGCAAATCAATGGTGGCGATCATCGAGCCGCCGGTGGCCAGCATCGGGTCCACCACCAGCGCCATGCGCTCGTCAATGCTCGAGGCCAGCTTCTGGAAATAGGGCACCGGCTCCAGGGTGGTCTCATCCCGATACATGCCGACCACGCTGATGCGCGCGCTGGGCACGTTTTCCAGCACGCCGTCCATCATGCCCAGACCCGCGCGCAGGATGGGCACCACGGTTATCTTTTTACCCTTGATTTGTTCAATTTCCACCGGACCGCACCATCCTTCGATGGTGACCTTTTCAGTTTCAAGATCGGCGGTTGCTACGTAGGTCAGTAAACTTCCCACTTCCGAGGCCAATTCACGAAAACGCTTGGTGCTGATATCATTTTCACGCATCAAACCTAACTTATGTTTAACAAGCGGGTGCTTTACCTCAACGATCTTCATCATTATTCTCCCCAAGTAGCATTAATTGCGCAAAAAAATCGCGAGATTATAACCCCTTTTTTTTGCCGGGCCATATGAAAATAGCTGATCCTGATCAACCGTGACGCGAAATAAACGCTGGACAATAAAAGCCGGGGGCGTTTGACGACACCACTCGCAAACGATTGCTCACGCTGTTAGAATTGCCAGCGCCAGAATACAAGCCAACATACCATCTCCGTGGGGATCTTGCAGTGACCGATAAAACCTCTCTCAGCTATAAAGACGCAGGCGTGGATATTGATGCCGGCAACGCCTTGGTAGACCGCATCAAAGGTGTGGTAAAACAGACAACACGCCCGGAAGTCATGGGCGGGCTGGGTGGGTTCGGCGCGCTGTGCGCGCTGCCGCAGAAATATCGCGAGCCCATCCTGGTGTCGGGCACCGACGGCGTCGGCACCAAACTGCGTCTGGCGATGGATTTAAAACGTCACGATACCATCGGCATCGACCTGGTGGCGATGTGTGTCAACGATCTGGTGGTACAGGGCGCCGAGCCGCTGTTTTTCCTGGATTATTTCGCCACCGGCAAACTGGACGTGGACACCGCGGCGGCGGTGATTACCGGCATCGCCGAGGGCTGTAAACAGTCCGGCTGCGCCCTGGTCGGCGGCGAAACGGCGGAAATGCCCGGCATGTATCATGGCGAGGATTATGATGTGGCGGGTTTTTGCGTCGGCGTGGTGGAAAAGTCGGACATCATCGACGGCAGTAAGGTGAAGGCCGGCGATACGCTGTTGGCCCTGGCCTCCAGCGGTCCTCACTCCAACGGTTATTCGCTGGTGCGTAAAATTCTCGCGTTCAGCCACACCGATCCGCTGACCACCCAGCTCGCCGGCAAGCCCCTGGCCGACCATCTGCTCGAACCGACGCGCATTTACGTCAAGGCGCTGCTCACACTTATCGCCCAAACCGAGATCCATGCCATCGCCCACCTCACCGGCGGCGGCTTCTGGGAAAATATCCCGCGGGTATTGCCGGCCGACACCCAGGCCGTGGTCGACGAAGGGAGTTGGCAATGGCCGGCGGTATTCGGCTGGCTGCAGCAGGCCGGCAACGTCAGCAGCCATGAAATGTACCGCACCTTTAACTGCGGCGTCGGCATGATTTTGGTGGTGCCCGCGCACAGCGCCGATCGGGCGCTGTCGCTGCTGGCCGATCTGGGCGAAACCGCCTGGAAACTGGGTGAAATCCAGGCATTGAACGGCGACGAACGGGTGATTATTCGTTAATGAAAAAACTGGTGGTGCTGATCTCGGGCGAGGGCAGCAATCTTCAGGCGGTCATCGACGCCTGCCGGCAGGGAAGAATACCGGCGCGGGTGGCGGCGGTATTCAGCAACCGGGCCGACGCGTTCGGACTCACGCGCGCGGCCAGGGCCGATGTGCCCGCCCACGCGCTGTCGCCGGGCGATTATCCCGATCGCGCCGCGTTTGACCGCGCGTTATCGCACGCCATCGACCGCTATCAGCCGGACGCGGTGATCCTGGCCGGCTATATGCGCATCCTGTCGCCGGAATTTGTCGGCCGCTACGCCGGGCGGATGCTGAATATCCACCCTTCCCTGCTGCCGTTGTATCCGGGCCTGCATACCCATCGCCAGGCGTTGGCCAATGGCGACGACGTGCACGGCACCTCGGTGCATTTCGTCACGGAACAGCTGGATGGCGGCCCGGTTATCCTGCAGGCTAAAGTGCCCATCTTTGCCGATGACGCCGAGGCCGATCTTATCGCCCGCATCAAAACCCAGGAACATGACATTTATCCATTGGTGATAGGCTGGCTGCTGGACGGACGGCTGGCGTTAAACGACAACGCCGCCTGGCTGGACGGCGGCCTCCTGCCGCCCGCCGGCTACGCGGCCGAATGAACGCCGGCTGAAGCCGGCGCGGCCGGCCGGTAAGCGCGCCGGGCGAACTAGCGCAGGCGGCCGGTAATATATTCCTCCGTCTTACGCTGCGCCGGCGAGGTGAACAGCCTGTCGGTGGCGGCATACTCCACCAGCCGGCCCTGGTGGATAAAGGCGGTATAATCCGATACCCGCGCCGCCTGCTGCATGTTGTGGGTCACCAGCACCAGGGTGAAATGCGCCTTCAGCGAAATCATTAGTTCCTCGATGGTAAGCGTGGTAATGGGATCGAGCGCCGAGGTCGGTTCGTCCAGCAACAATACTTCCGGTTCAATGGCTATCGCCCTGGCAATGACCAGCCGCTGCTGCTGCCCGTTGGACAGGCGGAACGCATTTTCCTTCAGTCGATCTTTTACCTCATGCCATAACGCCGCGGCGCGCAGCGCCTGTTCGGCCGCGTCGTCCAGCACCCGCCGGTCGCGAATGCCCAGCAGGCGCAGGCCGTATACCACGTTATCGTAAATGGATTTCGCAAAGGGATTGGGACGCTGGAACACCATGCCCACCCGCCGCCGCAGCGCCACCACATCCTGCCCGGCGTCGTTAACGTCGCGCCCCGCCAGGCGGACCGCGCCCTCGACGCGGCAATCCTCGTTCAAATCGTTCATGCGGTTAAAACAGCGCAGCAGGGTCGATTTGCCGCAGCCGGACGGCCCTATCAGCGCGGTAATGCGCTGCCTGGGTATGCGCAGGCTGATATCCTCCAGCACCGGACGCCCGGCGTAGGAGACGTTAAGGCCTTCGGTCTCCAGAATGGTCTGCTGCGGGGTAAAGCGCTGGACATCCGGCATCTGCGCAAAAAGATCGGGGGGTATCAGGGACATGGTTGCATTCCTTTAAAGCGCCAGCGCGCGGTATTTTTCCCGCAGCCGATGCCGCAGTCCGATGGCCGCCACGTTCAGCCCCACCACAATGGCGATAAGCAACAGCGCCGTGGCGAATACCAACGGACGCGCCGCGTCGCTATCGGGGCTTTGCAGCGCCATATCGTATATCTGGAAGCCCAGATGCATAAATTTCCGTTCGGCGTGCAGATAGGGGAATACCCCATCCACCGGCAGCAGCGGCGCGGATTTAATCACCCCCACCAGCATCAGCGGCGCGGTCTCGCCCGCCGCGCGCGCCACCGCCAGGATAAGCCCGGTGATCATCGCCGGCGCCGCGCCCGGCAATACCACGCGCCATAGCGTTTCCGCCCGGGTGGCTCCCAGCGCCAGCGACCCGTGGCGCAGCGACGAGGGGATGCGCGCCAGGCCTTCCTCGGTGGCGACAATGACCACCGGCAAGGTTAGCAGGGCCAGCGTCAGCGCGGCCCACAGCAACCCGGGGGTGCCGAAGGTCGGGTTGGGCAACGCATCGGCATAAAACAGTTTATCCAGCGTGCCGCCGAGCACATAGACAAAAAAGCCCAGGCCGAAGACGCCATAGACAATGGAAGGCACCCCCGCCAGGTTGCCCACCGCAATACGGATAAGTCGGGTTAGCCAGCCGGACCGGGCATACTCATGCAAATACACCGCCGCCATCACCCCCAGCGGCATCACCATCACCGACATCAGCATCACCAACAGCAGCGTGCCGATAATGGCCGGGAACACGCCGGCCTGCGCCGGGTCTTCACCGGCGTCGCGTGCGACAAAATGACCGATCTGCGCGGCCCACAGCCTGATCTTGGCCTTTAGACCCATGGCGTTGGGATACCAGGCGCGCTCGATTTCCCGCAGCGGTATTTCCCGGCTGGCGCCCCGGGCGTCGCGTAGCACCACCCGATCGCGGTCCATTTCTTTATCAAGATCGGCGGCCTGGCGCGAAAGACTTTCCGCCAGTTGCTCCAGCTCCCCTTGCCCGGCGCGGTACAACGCCATGTTGAGCGGGGTCCATTGACCGCGCTTTTCCCATTGCCGGCGCTGGTTGTCCAACCGTTCCGCATGCCGGCCGAGCTGGGTCTGCATACGCACGCGCAGCCCGTCGGCCAGCCGGCGTTGGGTGGCGATTAATGTTAACCGCTGTTGCAGCGCCCCCGGCATGTCGTCGGCGGTCAGGGGCTGTCCATCCTCCGTCATGCCCTGCAGGAAGCCATATTCCTTACCATAGCCGCCGCGTTCCAATACCAGCAGGTCCGGCGGGCGGCGGCGCGCCAGCACCCGATCCGCCGGCAACAGGTAAAAATCACCGGCGGGAGAAGCGCCGCCGGTGCGGATAAGATACATATCGCCGCCCTCGCCGTCCGGCGCGGCGCGCTTTCCGGCAGCGTAGATTTCGCCCAGCAGTTGCTCCGGCTGGCCGGGGGCCGGCGCCAATTGCAATTGATATGCCGGCTGCGGCCAAAACAGGCGCATCCCCTGCGCGCCGAGCAGCGTCACCAGCGCCAGCATCGCCAGCAGGCTGACGCTTACCGCGCCGGCCGTCAGCCAGACCCAGGGGCGGCCGGAGCGAAACCAGTCTTTCATCCCGTTTCCCCATCCTGTTGCCGGTAATGGGCGCGCAGGCGCAGGCGCAGCGCTTCCGCCAGGGTGTTTATCAGGAAGGTGAAAACAAACAGCAACAGGGCGGTCAGCAGCAATATCCGATAATGGCCGCCGTTAAGCGACGCCTCGGGTATTTCGATGGCGATATTGGCCGCCAGCGCGCGCAGGCCCTGGAACAGATTACCGTCCACGCGCGCCATGTTGCCGCTGGCCATCAGCACAATCATGGTCTCGCCGACGGCGCGCCCAAGGCCCAGGATAAAGGCTGAAAACAGGCCGGCGCCGGCGAACGGCAGGGTCACGCCCAGCAGCGTTTGCCAGGGCGTCGCCCCCAGCGCCAGCGATCCCTGGATCAACCGCGCCGGCACGTTGAACAGCGCATCCTCCGCCAGTGAATACATCACCGGCACCAGGGCGAAACCCATGGCGGTGCCGACCACCAGCGCGTTCATCGGATTATAAGCGTCCCCCAGCCAGCCCGACAGCGGCTGGCCGAACAGCGCCCCATCGATCCAGGGCGAGAGACGGCATGCCAGCCAAACCACCAGCGCCACCACGGGCAACAGCGGCACACAATGCCAGCCCGGGGAAACACGGCCGCCGAGGCGGGCGGACAAACGCCCGAATCCCCACCCGGTGGCCAGAATGGCCGCCGGCAGCAGCAGCGGCAGCAGTAAAATGCCGCTCAGCGCCCGGCTATAATAAGGCGCCAGCCACAGCCCGGCGATCAGGCCGATAACGACGCTTGGCACCGCCCCCATGATTTCCATGGCCGGTTTAACCCAGCGACGCAGCGCCGGCGCCATAAACCAGGCGGTATACATCGCCGCCGCCAGCGCCAGCGGGGTGGCGAACAGCATGGCGTAGCCGGCGGCCTTCAGGGTACCGGCCAGCAGCGGCACCAGGCTGAATTTGCCGCCTTCCGTACCCGTGGCGGAGCTGGACTGCCAGACCCAGGCCGGCGCGGGATAGTGGCTATACCACATCTTTTGCGTCAGCGTGCGCCAGCTGATATCGGGGAAAGCGGTATCGATCCGCCAGACTCGCCAGTCGCCGGCATCAAGGGTAACGATGGCTTCATCCGGGACGCCGTCGATGCCCGCGCCGGACGCATCGGCTATCGGGCTGAGTATCGCGCGCGTGGCCGGCGCCAAACGCGATTGCAGCAGGGGATCGGCCTGGCGGGTGCTGAACAGGGCGAACGCGCCGTCCGGGGCCAGCACGCCGAACACCGATCGCTGCGCCGACGCCAGGATCTGCGCGCCGGCGGGCGGCGCGGCGGTAAATTCCCTGATGCGCGCCAAATGATGACCATGGTCGTCGGCGACATCGAACCATAAGGCAAGCCGCTGCCCGGCGGCGCTCACCAGCAGCGAGCCGTCCGCCGGCAACAGGGTGATGTGCACCGGCCCGGCGGGCGCCAGCGCCAGGCGCTGGCGCAGCTGGATCCGGCCGTCGTCGTTCAGCCGGTAGATACTCAACAGGTTTTCCGCGCGCAGGTACAGCAGGCGGCCGTCCGGCGACAGCAGGACCTCATCGACCGGGCCGTCGGCCGGGGCCAGTTCACCGCGCGTCATGCCGTCCGGCCCCAGACGGGCGACCACTACCCGGCCCGACGCCAGCTGCGCCGCCATCACCGCCTGATGTTCCGCCGGCTGCGCCAGCGCCGCATGGCGCAGCGGCTGGCCGTCGTCGCTTAGCGGCAACAGGTTTTCCCCGAACGGAAACAGCCAGGGCGAGGCTTCCCCCGGCCCGGCGGTGCCGGTTTGCGGCCGCGCCAGGCGGGCGTTGCCATGTCGGTCAAGCAGCAGGTACAGCGGTTGTCCGCCGCTGGCGGCCGCCAGGGAGGCAAAATCCGCCATAAGATCGGTGACGGACGTCGCGCCGCCGCGCGCCAGCCGGTGCCCCCTTCCCAGCGCATCGATAACAAAGGCGGTGGTCAGGGATATGTCGGCGCCCAAGGCTTGAATAGCGGGTTCGGCGTCATGGCGCGTCGTTGCGGGCGCGCCGTTTTGCTGCCGCCAGGGTATAGGGTCCAGCGGCGTGACCGACGGTGAGCGGAATAACGGCAATACCGCATAGAGCAGATAAAAAAACATGACCACCAGGGTTAACAGCACCAGGGCGCCGCCGCCGCTGACGAGGCCGCGCGTCACGCGGTCGCTCAGTCGACGGTGGGCGGCGGTTTTGGTATTGGATAACCGTTTTATTGTCATATTCCTCTGTTATATAGGGTCAATCCTGAGGTTCGGATTGATTAAGGAAGCCTATGTTGCCTGTAAGAAATTAAGATGACAATCTTAAGAAGGTTGTTCTTATGGACTTTGCTCCCATCGGGGCGATAATACTCTTAATACAGGATCCTCCCTTCCTGAACAAATTAATGGAGTGGCAATGGGTCAGGAAAAGCTTTACAGCGAAAAAGAACTGAGTTGGTTATCCTTTAATGAACGTGTTTTGCAGGAAGCAGCGGACAAGTCCAATCCGCTCATTGAGCGTATGCGTTTTTTAGGTATTTATTCCAACAATTTGGACGAGTTCTATAAAGTCAGGTTCGCCGAATTAAAACGGCGCATTCTGATTAGCGAAGAGCAAGGCTCCAAGGTGACCTCGCGCCATCTGCTGAATAAAATTCAGGCCAAGGTCCTCAATGCCGAACAAGAATTCGATAACCTCTATAACGATCTGCTGCTGGAAATGGCGCGTAATCAAATATTCCTGATTAACGAACGGCAGCTATCCCCCAACCAGCAGGAGTGGCTGCGCGTATATTTCAAACAACAGCTGCGCCAGCATATAACACCTATTTTGATCCAGCACGACACCAATCTGGTGCAATTCCTTAAGGATGATTACACCTATCTGGCGGTGGAAATTATCCGCGGCCAGGAGACCAATTATGCCCTGCTGGAAATCCCCGCCGACAAGGTGCCGCGTTTTATCAATTTGCCCGCCGAGCCGCCGCGTCGACGCAAGCCAATGATACTGTTGGATAATATACTGCGTTATTGCCTTGACGAGATATTTATCGGGTTTTTCGACTACGATACCCTTAACGCCTATTCAATGAAAATGACCCGCGACGCGGAATATGACCTGGTCACGGAAATGGAATCGAGCCTGCTGGAACTGATGTCGTCAAGCCTAAAGCAGCGCCTGACCGCCGAGCCGGTGCGGTTTGTCTACCAGCGGGACATGCCGAACAGCATGGTGGAAATGCTCAAGGACAAGCTGGGCATCTCATCCTATGATTCGGTCATTCCGGGCGGGCGTTACCATAATTTCAAGGATTTCATTACCTTCCCCAATGTCGGCAAAGCCAACCTGGTGAATAAACCTTTACCGCGCCTGCGCCATACGTGGTTCGAACACTTTCGCAACGGTTTTGACGCCATCCGTGAACGCGATGTATTGCTCTATTATCCCTATCATACCTTCGAGCACGTCCTGGAGCTGCTGCGCCAGGCGTCCTTCGACCCCAACGTGCTGTCGATTAAAATCAATATCTACCGGGTGGCGAAGGACTCGCGCATTATCGACGCCATGATCCACGCGGCCCATAACGGTAAAAAGGTTACCGTGGTGGTGGAACTGCAGGCGCGCTTTGATGAAGAAGCCAATATTCACTGGGCAAAGCGGCTGACCGAAGCCGGGGTCCATGTGATTTTCTCGGCGCCCGGGCTTAAGATCCACGCCAAGCTGTTCCTGATATCGCGCATGGAGGGCGAGGATATCATGCGCTACGCGCATATCGGCACCGGCAACTTCAATGAAAAAACCGCCCGCCTTTATACCGACTATTCGTTGATCACCGCCGACCCGCGCATTACCAACGAAGTCCGGCGGGTATTTAATTTTATCGAGAACCCTTATCGTCCGGTCAACTTCGATTATCTGATGGTATCGCCGCAGAACTCGCGCCATATGCTGTACCAAATGATCGATCAGGAAATCGCCAACGCCCAGGCCGGACTTGCCTCGGGAATTACGCTTAAGATTAACAACCTGGTGGATCAGGGCCTTATCGACCGGCTGTACGCCGCCTCCGGCGTGGGGGTGCGCATCCGTATCCTGGTGCGCAGCATGTGCTCGCTTATCCCCGACCTGCCGGGCATCAGCGAAAATATCCAGGTGACCAGTATCGTCGACCGCTATCTGGAGCACGATCGGGTCTATGTATTTGAAAACGGCGGTGATAAAAAGGTGTTCTTGTCCTCCGCCGACTGGATGACGCGTAATATCGATTACCGCATCGAGGTGGCGGTGGCGCTGCTGGACCCGCGTCTCAAACAGCAGGTCCTGGACATTTTGGCATTACTGTTCAGCGATACGGTAAAAGCGCGCTATATTGATGCCGGACTCAGTAATCGCTATGTGCCGCGCGGCAATCGTCGTAAGGTGCGTGCGCAGATAGCCATCTACGATTATATTAAGCGACTTGAGCAACCCGGAGATCAGGCCTGACGTATGCCATTAAATAACTCAACCACGCCAAAACCCGAAGAATTTGCGGCCGTCGACCTGGGATCGAACAGCTTCCATATGGTGGTCGCCCGTGTGGTCAACGGCGCGTTGCAGGTGCTGAGCCGGTTAAAACAGCGCGTGCACCTGGCCGACGGTCTGGATGCCAACAACGTGTTAAGCGACGAGGCCATCGAGCGCGGAATAAATTGCCTGGCGCTGTTTGCCGAGCGTTTGCAGGGGTTTTCCCCGCTGCGGGTGACCATTGTCGGCACCCACGCCCTGCGCGAGGCGGTAAATGCCGAAGTATTTTTGACCCGGGCGGCGCAGGTTATCCCCTATCCGATTGAAATTATTTCCGGCCATGAGGAAGCGCGACTGATTTTCATGGGCGTGGAGCATACCCAGTCCGAAAAAGGCCGCAAGCTGGTGATTGATATCGGCGGCGGCTCGACCGAACTGGTCATTGGCGAAAACTTTGAGCCTATCCTGGTGGAAAGCCGCCGGATGGGCTGCGTCAGCTTCGGCAATCTGTTTTTCCCCGGCGGCGTCATCAGCCCGGCCCATTTCCGGCGCGCCCGCCTCGCGGCGGCGCAAAAAGTGGAAACCCTGGCCTGGCAGTATCGCATTCTCGGCTGGCAGGTGGCCCTCGGCGCGTCCGGCACCATCAAGGCGGCCTGTGAAGTGCTGCTGGCGCTGGGCGAAAAGGACGGCGCCATTACGCCCGATCGTTTGCAGTTGCTCTATGACAAAGTGATGAAGTTCAAGAGCTTCAGCGCCATGAGCCTGCCGGGGTTGTCAGAAGAGCGTAAAAGCGTGTTCGTGCCCGGCCTGGCGATTCTGTGCGGCGTGGTGGATGCGCTGGCCATCAGTGAACTGCAGCTCTCCGATTGCGCCCTGCGCGAAGGGGTGCTGTATGAAATGGAAGGCCGTTTCCGCCATCAGGATATCCGTTCGCGTACCGCCAGGAGCCTGGCGGAACACTACAATATCGACAGCGATCAGGCCAAACGTGTCTGCGCCACCACCGACTCCCTTTATCAGCAATGGTGCCGGCAGAACGAGGAATTGCAGAACCCGCAGCTGGAAGCCCTGTTGATGTGGGCCGCGCAGTTGCATGAAGTGGGCCTGGGCATTAACCATAGCGGTTTGCAGCGGCATTCAGCCTATATTTTGCAGCAAACCAATATGCCGGGATTCAACCAGGAGCAGCAGTTGCTGCTGGCGACCCTGGTGCGTTTTCATCGCAAGGGAATCAAGCTCGAGGAGATGCCGCGCCTGACGCTGTTCAAGAAAAAACATTTTCTGCCCTGCCTGCAAATACTGCGACTGGCGGTATTGCTAAATAACCAGCGCCAGGCGACCTCGCCGACGCAGTTGCGTCTGCTGACCCGCGAACACCATTGGACGCTGGTGTTCCCAACCGGTTTTTTTGCCCAGAACAACCTGGTGCAGCTGGATTTGGAACGGGAACAGGAGTACTGGTCGGAAGTTGCCGGCTGGCGGCTCGATATTACCGAGGAAGCCGAAACGGTACATTAGCACGGGCGCGCCGCGCTTTACTCTTGTTGCCCGGCATGCCCGGGGCGCGGCTTGTTTGCAATCCTGTTCGGATGTATAACGTGATGGTGATTAAAAATTGCGCGCAGATCATAAAACCGTGCATTTGGTTCGGTTATAATGCTAATCGATAAAATAACCCCTAACCCCAGAAGGACCCCTTTAGTGAAGTTGGCCTATCCTATGCGTAGACGACGAACCTCGGTGCGAATGACCCGCTGGATCTTGTTCATCAGCTTTATTTTTTTATTCGCCCGTCTGATCTTCGCCACTCTTGGCGCCTGGGACCATCACCAGGAAAAAATGTCGGAGCCGTCCGGCCAGATTATCAGTGTCGATGACCGCCACGATAATTAATCCAGCCTTCGCCATCGCCCGCGTTTAGCCGGATTTACCGCGTTTCGGCGCCGGCCCTCGCCTTCAGGTCCGTTGTGGCCAAAACCTGGGAACGCACGTTATGCCCGCCATTAAACAACATCCCCTGGAACTGACCGGACTGCGCCGCCAGGTGCTCGGCTTATTGCTGTCCAATCGGGCGCTGATCGACAGCATCCTGGGAAGACCGGCGCGCGACGCCTCGGTCGCGCCCGGACTCCTTTCAGACCAGACCGCCCGGCTGGTGGCGATCCAACGGCATCTGCACGCGGCGGATCTGGCGGATTTGCTGGAAAGCCTGCCGCCGGATGAGCGCCTGGCGCTCTGGCGGCTGGTGGGTAACGACAAGCGCGGCAAGACGCTGGTGGAAGCCTCCGAGAGCGTCTGGGAAAGCCTGATTGCCGAGATGAGCAATGGCGATATCCTCAAGGCCATCAGGCCGCTGGATGTCGACGAACAGGCCTATCTGGCCCGGTATTTACCGCGCGATCTGGTCGGCCGCATCCTGACGTCCCTGGAACCACACCGGCGCGCCCAGGTGCGGGCGATGATGAATTTCGACCGGGACAGCGTGGGCCATCATATGGATTTTGAACTGGCGGCGATCCGTCCCGACGTGACGCTTGCCACGGTGCAACGCTATCTGCGCTTTCGCAAAACGCTGCCGCAGAATACGGATAAACTGTTTGTCGTCGATCGCCGCAATCTGCTGGTGGGTGAACTCGGGCTGTCAACGCTGTTGCTTAATCCGCTGGATAAACAGGTGCTGGAGGTCATGGACCCGCGCCCCACCACCTTCCATCCGGAAGACCGGGCGGAGGACGCGGCCGGCGCGTTTGAACGCTACGACCTGATTACCGCGCCGGTGGTCGATGTCAAAGGCAAGCTAATGGGCAGGCTGAGCATCGAACATGTGGTCGACCTGTTTTTTGAGGAAAACGACAGCAACCTGCGCAACCTGGGCGGATTAAGTCCCGCCGAGGATATTTTTGCCCCGGTGCGCAAAACGGTGCGCCGGCGCTGGGCATGGCTGGCGGTCAATCTGTGCACCGCGTTTATCGCCTCCAGGGTGATTGGGCTGTTCGAAGGCACCATATCTCAACTGGTGTCGCTGGCGGCCCTGATGCCCATCGTCGCCGGCATCGGCGGCAATACCGGCAATCAAACCATCACCATGATTGTCCGCGCGCTGGCGCTGCATCAGTTGGAGAAAGGCAACGCGGTGTTTTTGCTGCTGCGCGAACTCGGCGTGGCGTTAATCAACGGCCTGGTGTGGGGCGGCGTCATGGGCGGGGTCACCTGGCTGCTCTACCGCGACCCGGGACTGGGCGGCGTCATGATGCTGGCCATGCTGCTCAATCTGGTGCTGGCATCGTTGATGGGGGTGCTTATCCCGCTCGCCATGGTGCGCTTCGGCCACGATCCGGCGGTGGGTTCGAGCGTCATGATCACCGCCGTGACCGATACCGGCGGCTTTTTTATTTTTCTCGGCCTGGCGACGTTATTTTTAATGCATTGACGCGCAGTTTTGCTGGTATCGCCCCCGCTAAAAGCGCATACCATGATTAGACGATGCGCATGACTTATGTATAAACAGCCAGAACGCACATTTTATGCTGTTTCTAGACTATTCTGATTATAAGAAAGCTTAGGATTCCATTATGGATGCCAACAACGCGACCTCCGCTGATAAGGGCAAGAAAACAGGGACTTTTATTGCGTCTGTCGCTTCGCTGGTTTTTATACTTTCCGTGGTCTGCCTGCATCTCCTTCATTATACCAAACCGCTGTCGCCTTTATGGCTGGTCACCGCCACCATGCTGTCGGCGCTGTTTTCCTGCCCGAGGCGCCACTGGCCGGCGATGTTGCTGTCCTGCGCCCTGGCGGTCTTCGCCGCCCATGGGCTGCTGGCGGTGGATATCCGCGCCGCGTTGCCCACCATCGGCATTTCGTTTGCCGAGGCCACCTTCGGCGCCTGGCTACTGAAATACACGTTAAACCCGGACGATCCGCTGGACGGGATGGTACCCTGGCTAAAGTTTTTCCTGACCGGGGTGTTGCTGGTGCCCTTTCTCGGCGCGCTGGCCGCGGGGTTTTTTAACGCTTCCGCTGATATCGGTTTCATGATGTATGCCGCGCAGTGGTTTACCGCCGAGGCAATCGGCATCCTGGCGCTGACGCCGGTGGGATTATTGTGCCGGCGCGCGGAACTGCGGCAAATGATCAAACGGCGTTCCGGTCTGGAACTGCTGCTGATGATCCCGCTGACGCTGGTTATCAGCTATTTCGCGCTGCGTATCTTGCCTTTTCCCTTTACCTTTATCATCCTGGTGCTGCTTATCGGCGCGATACGCCTACCGCGCCTCGAAGCCTTTACCCTGTTTTTTGTCACCACCCTAACGTTATCCATTACCCTTGACGCCGGTCTGATTGATATCGATATACCGCCCAACGGCCAGCGGGCGATACTCATGCATATCCCGCTGATGATGATTTTGATCCCGGTCCATGCCATGGCCATGGTCATGTACGCTTTTCGGCTGGAGCGCGGTCTTATCCAGCAAAGCGAGACCCGCTTTCGCAATGCCATGGAATATTCCGCCATCGGCATGGCATTGGTCTCGCTGGATGGCGCATGGATGCAGGTGAATAAAGCGCTGTGCCGGTTCCTGGGCTACAATGCCGCCGAGCTGCAAAAAATCAGTTTCCAGGAGATCACCTATCCGGCCGATCTCAGTTCCGATCTTATTCAACTTAACGATCTGGTTAATGGCCGTATTGATAGTTATACGCTGGAAAAGCGCTATATCCGCGGCGATGGCGAAATTGTCTGGGCGCTGCTGGCGGTATCGGTGGTACGCGACCATCACGACAGGCCGCTCTATTTTATTTCCCAAATAGAAGACATCAGCGAAATCAAACACAATAACATTATCAATCATCGTCTGATGGAACGCATTACCCTGGCCAACGAAGCGGGCGGCGTCGGCATCTGGGAGTGGGATGTCGAAGCGAAAATCATGAGCTGGGACAAACGCATGATGGAGATTTACGCCATGCAATCCGGCGAAACGGTCAGCTATGAGTATTGGCTGGCGCGCATTATTGATGAAGACCGGCCGGTGGCCCTGCAAAACCTGAGCGAATCCCTGGAGGAAAACAAGCCCTTCCTGCTGGGCTTTCGCATCCGCCACCCCGGTGGGGAAATCCGTCATATCCGCGCCTACGCCAACCTGCTGATGGATGAAAACGGCAAGGTGGTGCGCATGCTGGGCGTCAACCTGGATATGACCGCCGAGGTCCGGCTGCGTGAAGCCCTGCATGAAGAAAAGGAACGGCTGCATATTACCCTTGATTCCATCGGCGACGCGGTGATCTCGGTGGATCAGGAGATGCGGGTTAATTTTATGAATCCGGTGGCGGAAAAAATGACCGGCTGGCGACAGGAAAAGGCGCATGGGCGGCATATCGACGGCATTATGCATATCAGCCTCGGCGTGGATGGCCCGCGGCTGCCGATGTCGATGGAAAATATCAGCGACGCGCCGCGCGGGACGCTGACCAAAGAGCAGGATTTGGTGCTTAATAACCGCAAAGGCGCATTGTTTGATATTCATTACAGCTGTACGCCGTTAAAGAACCTGAAAGGGGAAATACTGGGGGCGGTGCTGGTCATCAAGGATGTCAGTGAATCGCGCCAGCTATTGCAGCAGCTGAGTTACAATGCCTCACATGATGTCTTGACCGGCCTGCCGAACCGGGCCAGTTTTAAACAACATCTTGACTCCGCGCTCCTGACGGCAACCCGCGAAAAACGCCGCCACGCCCTGGTGTTTATCGATCTTGACCGGTTTAAACAGGTTAACGACACGGCGGGGCACGCGGCGGGCGACGCCCTGCTGCTGGAGCTCGGCCTGCTGATGCAGGACAATATCCGGCAATACGATTGCCTGGCGAGGCTCGGCGGCGACGAGTTCGGACTGCTGCTCACCGATTGTCCCTTGCCCGAAGCCCAGGGACTGGCCCAGCGCATCATCGACGCGGTAAACGCCTACCGCTTTTATTGGCAGGATCAGTTGTTTCGCATCGGCGGCAGCGCCGGCGTCACGCTGATATCGGCGGAAAATTGCGATGCCAAGGAAGTCATGGCCCAGGCCGATAGCGCCTGCTACGCGGCAAAGCACAGCGGCCGCGGCCAGGTATTATTATACGAGGCGCAGCAAAATCCCGCCGGTTCCGCGCCGGTTAAACCACAGATCCTAAGCCGCGAGCGGCTGCTGG
Source organism: Acerihabitans sp. (assembly GCF_036398755.1). NCBI lineage: Bacteria > Pseudomonadati > Pseudomonadota > Gammaproteobacteria > Enterobacterales > Pectobacteriaceae > Acerihabitans > Acerihabitans sp. The sequence continues at coordinate 35,468 of NZ_DASWOM010000004.1, forward strand.
ATATGATGGATAACCAAGGCCTGCTGGTGCAGATCGAGGCGGTCGCGCCGCCGGATGCCCGCCTGGAAATCGGTTTTTACCTGGTGAGTTTCGATATCCTGGCCCGGGACGCATTACTGATAAGCCAGGAAGATTTTATCCGCGCGGCGCGGGCGCGCCATCTATCCCTGGCGTTGGATCGCTGGCTGCTGCGCCAGATCTTCGCCGTCCACGGCGCCGCCGTCGCCAGCCAGGGAATTTCCCTGGCGCTCCCCCTTTCCATCGCCGGACTGGGCGATGCAAGCCTGGTCGATGAACTGCTGTCCCTCAGCGTGCGCCATCCGTTGCTGAGCGCACAGCGGCTGATTATCAGTCTCGACGGCCAGGATTTCATGGCAGCTTATCCCGTCGCCGGGCCGACCGTCGATCGGTTGCGTCAATACGGCTACAAAATAATGCTTATGCAATTCGGCACCGATTTGGGCGCGTTTAACACGCTCAAGGCGGGTCAAATCGACTATATCCGGCTGCCGGACAATATCATCGCCAATGTCCATTGCAGCCAGATGGACGATATCATGGTCAGGGTGATCAACGGCCATATCCATCGCCTGAAGGCGCGCTCCCTGGCCGGCCCCGCCAGCCTGCCCGCCACGCTCAGCACCCTTGGCGTCATCGGCGTCGATTTTGCCACCGGCGAAACCGTCGGCCAGCGCCTGCCGCTGTCCACCATGTTGAATAAAGGGTATTTCACGGTTCAATAATTGTCTCCCGCCGTTGCCTGCTTCCCGACATTGCTGTAAAGTTCCCCGCCTCATTGGCATGGGAGGCAGCGATGTTTATTGGTTTTGACTACGGTACCGCGAACTGCTCGGTCGCGGTGATGGACGGCGACCGCCCGCGCTTATTGCCGCTGGACGGCGCGTCGCCCTATATGTCTTCAATGCTTTGCGCGCCGACGCGCGAGGCGGTCAGCGAGTACCTGCATCATTTCTGGCAGGTTCCCACCGGCAGCGAAGAAAATCAGCGGCTGCTGCGCCGGGCGATTAACGCCAACCGGGAAGAGGATATCGTCCTGACCGAGCAAAGCCTGCGGTTCGGCAAGCAGGCGCTGGCGAATTATATTGCCGATCCCGAAGAAGTGTATTTCGTTAAATCACCCAAATCCTTCCTGGGCGCCAACGGCCTCAAGCCACAGCAGATTGCGCTGTTCGAGGATCTGGTCTGCGCCATGATGCGCCATATCAAACGCCAGGCCGAGGCGGCATTGTCCGCGCCCATTACCCAGGCCATGATTGGCCGTCCGGTCAATTTCCAGGGTACCGGCGGCGAAGACGCAAACCGCCAGGCCCAGGGGATTTTGCAGCGGGCCGCCCTACGCGCCGGGTTTAGCGATATTGACTTCCAGTTCGAGCCGGTGGCGGCGGGGCTGGATTTCGAAGCCACCCTCGATCGGGAAACCATTGTCCTGGTGGTGGATATCGGCGGCGGCACCACCGACTGTTCGCTGCTGCTGATGGGGCCGGAATGGCTCAAAAAGCGTGAGCGCCGGCAAAGCCTGCTGGGTCATAGCGGCTGCCGCGTCGGCGGTAACGATCTGGATATCATGCTGGCGTTCAAAGCGCTGATGCCGGAGTTGGGGCTGGGCGGAATGACCGAAAAAGGCCTGGCGCTTCCCGCCCTGCCGTTCTGGCAGGCGGTGGCGATTAACGATATCCCGGCGCAGGGCGATTTTTACAGCAGCAATAATGGCCGGTTCCTGCGCGAGCTTATCCGCGACGCCGCCGATCCCGAGCGTGTTGGCGCCTTATTGCAGGTCTACCGGCAGCGGCTGAGCTACCGGCTGGTGCGCAGCGCGGAAGAAAGCAAAATCGCCCTGTCCAGCGAACCCGCCACCCTGGCCGGACTGGAATTTATCCGCCCCGGCATGCAGGTAGCCATCAGCCAGGCGGAACTGGAAGAGGCCATCAGGGCGCCCCTGGCGCGCATCCTGCAACAGGTGGAAGAGGTGCTGGCGCAGGGCGGCGCGCCGCGGCCCGATGTGGTGTATCTTACCGGCGGCAGCGCACGTTCGCCGCTGCTGCGCCGGGCGCTGGAACGCAGCCTGCCCAATATCCCCATCGCCGGCGGCGATGATTTCGGCTCGGTCACCGCCGGTCTGGCGCGCTGGGCGCAGCGCCGGTTTTCCGCCTGAGGCCGGACGGCGTTACCGGGTAGCGGCGCTGTTGCCGCCGGGACGCGCGCGGCTTGTCTCCGGCGGCGACAGCATGACCAGGTTCGGTCAACGCTTAAGCGGTTATGCGCCGCTGGTTTCCAGCAGGCCCTGGCGGATGATAAAGGCGGTCAGCGTGTCCAGGCCGTCGCCGGTTTTCAGGTTGGTGAACGCCCAGGGACGCGTCGGGCGCATGCGGTTGGTATCCCGTTCCATGACCTCAAGCGAAGCGCCGACGTAGGGCGCCAGGTCGATTTTATTGATCACCAGGAAATCGGATTTGGTAATGCCCGGCCCGCCCTTGCGCGGGATCTTCTCCCCTTCCGCCACGTCGATAACGTAAATGGTCAGATCGGCCAGCTCCGGGCTGAAGGTCGCGCTCAGGTTATCGCCGCCGCTTTCAATGAAAATGATATCCAGATTGCCGAACTTGCGCGCCAGATCCTCCACCGCCGCCAGGTTCATGGACGCATCCTCGCGGATGGCGGTGTGCGGGCAGCCGCCGGTTTCCACGCCGACGATGCGGTCGGCCGCCAGCGCGCCCGCCTCGGTGAGAATACGCTGATCTTCCCTGGTATAGATGTCGTTGGTCACCACCGCCAGCTGATAGCGGTCGCGCAGCGTTTTGCACAGCAGCTCCAGCAGCGCGGTCTTGCCGGATCCCACCGGGCCGCCGACGCCGACGCGTAAGGGTTGTTTATAGTCTTGCATCTTAACTCCCGGATTAAAGCGGAAAAAACTTCATCATTTTGTAGTCCGTCCCGGCCGCGTTGATCCGGCCGGCATTCATGAACGAAACAGGCGCGAATATTGGGTTTCATGACGGGATGACGCGATGGCCTGCAGCGGGAAGCTGCCGCCCAGTTCATCATCGCCCAGCAGCCCGGCCCGGGCAAACGCCTCAGGCAGCAGCGCGGCCAGCTCACGCAGCAGGCTTTGCGCTTTCTGCTGGCCGAACGGCACCAGTTTCAGCCCCGCCATGACGCCGCTTTCCAATACGCTGTAGCCATAGCCCATGGCCAGTGACTCCAGCGGAATCGCCCATTGCCGGCCCAGCCAGGCCATGCCCGCCAATTGGCTCTGGCGCAGCGCCGGCAGCCATGCGCCGCCGAGCGGCAGATCCGGCCACTCCAGGATCAGCCGGCTTAACGCCTGGCCCCGCTGGCGTTCTTCAAGCCTGAGTTCGCGGGTCTCGCGCGCGGCCAGTAAAAAATCGCTCCAGCGGGCGAACTGCCCGCCGTCATCCGCCGCGCAGGCCCGGTACAGCCGTATCAGCACCGGCCAATCCAGGCCGCCGAGGGTATCGGCGATAATCTGCCGCTGCCAGTCGGCAAACGCCTCGCCTGAAACCACCCAGCCGGCCTCCACCGCCCATTCCAGCCCCTGCGAATAGGTAAAGCCCCCCACCGGCAGGCTGGGGCTGATAAGCTGCATCAGGCGCAGCAGCGCGGTTTGCTGGTGCATGTCAGTGCGGATGATGATGGCCGTGGGGCGCGTTTTGGTAGGCCCCGGCCTCCGGTTCAAACGCCGCCTGTTCGGTCCTGACCGCCGCGCCCAGCCCCATCACCATGGCGTCCAGCACGTGATCGTGCTGATAGCGCACCCAGTCGCGCTCGATCTGCAACGGCACGTGACGATTGCCCAGGTGATAACAGACCCGCGCCAGCAGCAGGGTATCGCGCGCGTAAACCGTGGAGACGGTTTCGGGCGCCGCGATCACCCGCACCACTTCGCCGCCGTCTTCGGTGGCAAGCACATCCCCGCCGCGGATTACCTGCCCGCGCGGCAACAGCAAACCGGCCTCGCGGCCGTCGTCCAGCCGCACCTGCGCCCGGCTCCTGATACGGGTATCCAGATCCAGCGTCACGGTGGTTGTGGCCTCTGAAGTCTTTTCAAGGTGTTTCGTTAACACAATCATCCTGATTCCCGACTTGGTTAAAAAAGAAAATAGCGCTGCGCCATCGGTAAAATGGCGGCGGGTTCGCAGGTCAGCAGTTCGCCGTCGGCCCGGACCTGATAGGTCTGTGCGTCCACCTCGATGGTGGGCTGCCAGTGATTATGGATCATATCCGCCTTTCTGACATGGCGGCAGTGCCTGACCTCGCCTATCAGGCTATGCAGTCCAAGCCTGCCGGCCAGGCCGTTGGCATATGCCGCCTGGGAGAGAAACGTCATGCGCGTGGCGTGGCGCGCGCCGCCCAGCGCGCCGAACATCGGGCGGTAATGTACCGGCTGCGGCGTGGGAATCGACGCATTGGCATCGCCCATCGGCGCCATGGCAATCATGCCGCCTTTGATGATAAGCGCCGGCTTGACGCCGAAAAACGCCGGCGACCACAGCACCAGATCCGCCAGCTTGCCGGTCTCGATGGAGCCGACTTCATGGGAAATACCGTGGGTGATGGCCGGGTTGATGGTGTACTTGGCGATATAGCGCTTTACGCGGAAATTGTCGTTTCGCTCGCTGTCGGGCGCGAGCGGACCGCGCTGCACCTTCATTTTATGCGCCGCCTGCCAGGTACGCAGGATAACCTCCCCCACCCGCCCCATCGCCTGCGAGTCGGAAGACAGCATGGAGAACGCGCCCAGATCGTGCAGGATATCCTCGGCGGCGATGGTTTCACGCCGGATGCGCGATTCGGCGAACGCCACGTCCTCGGCGATACCGGCGTCAAGATGATGGCACACCATCAGCATATCCAGATGCTCATCAATCGTGTTCACCGTATACGGCATGGTGGGATTGGTGGAGGAAGGCAGAATATTGCCGAAGCCGCACACCTTGATGATATCCGGCGCGTGGCCGCCGCCCGCCCCCTCGGTATGGTAGGTATGAATGGTGCGATCGCCGATGGCGGCCAGCGTATCCTCGACAAAACCCGCTTCGTTAAGGGTGTCGGTGTGGATGGCCACCTGCACATCGTAATTATCCGCCACCCCCAGGCAGCAATCGATGGACGCGGGCGTGGTGCCCCAATCCTCATGCAGCTTCAGGCCGATGGCGCCGGCCTCCACCTGTTCGGCCAGCGCTTGCGGCTGCGACGCGTTGCCTTTACCGGTAAAACCGATATTCACCGGCAGCGTCTCCGCCGCCTGCAGCATGCGCGCCAGATACCAGGGACCGGGGGTGCAGGTGGTGGCGTTGGTGCCCGCCGCGGGTCCGGTGCCGCCGCCAATCATGGTGGTCACGCCGGCGCAGACGGCTTCCTCCACCTGCTGCGGGCAAATAAAGTGGATATGGGCGTCGATACCGCCGGCGGTGACGATCTTGCCCTCCGCCGCCACCACTTCGGTGCCGGGGCCGATGGGGATGGTAACCCCGGGCTGGACATCCGGATTGCCGGCCTTGCCTATGCCGACGATACGGCCATCCTTAACGCCGATGTCCGCCTTGACGATGCCCCAGTGATCGATAATCAGGGCATTGGTCAGCACCAGATCGACACAAAACGCCGAGGTCATCTGGCCCTGCCCCATGCCGTCGCGGATCACTTTGCCGCCGCCGAACTTGACCTCTTCACCATAAAGGGTGAAGTCTTTTTCCACCTCGATCCAGAGTTCGGTGTCCGCCAGCCGCAGCCGGTCGCCCACCGTCGGGCCAAACATTTCCGCATAGGCGCGGCGCGAAATACTGCTCATGACGATGGCTCCAGCTTGCCCATGATTTCACCGCGAAAGCCATAGACTTCGCGCTTGCCGGCATAGGCCACCAGGGTAACGTCCCGTGACTGCCCCGGCTCAAAGCGCACCGCCGTGCCGGCGGCGATATCCAGCCTGAATCCGCGCGCCGCCGCGCGGTCGAATGTCAGCGACGGATTCACTTCGAAAAAATGGTAGTGCGACCCTACCTGTACCGGACGGTCGCCATGATTGGCGACGGTTACCGTCACCCGCTCGCGGCCGGCATTAAGCTCGATTTCGCCCGCGGCGATGCATAATTCACCAGGTATCATAACGCCTCGCTGTTTATCAGATTATCGGATCGTGGACCGTCACCAGCTTGGTGCCGTCGGGGAAGGTGGCTTCCACCTGCACGTCGGCGATCATTTCCGGCACGCCTTCCATCACATCATTACGGGTGAGGACCTCGCGGCCCAGGCTCATCAGTTCGGCCACCGTCAGCCCGTCGCGGGCGCCCTCGAGGATCGCGGCGCTAATCAGCGCCACCGCCTCGGGGTAATTCAGCTTCAGCCCGCGGGCCTGCCGCCGTTCCGCCAATAGGGCGGCGGTAAACAGCAGCAGCTTGTCTTTTTCTCTCGGGGTTAATTCCACTCATTGCTCCTCAGGTTGACCAGATGCGCGGGGCTATCGCCTCCAGCCCCAGCATGCCGGGCCGTAAATAAGCCCAGATACGGTGCATTAACCGCTGCAACCGTTGATTGTCGTTATCCAGCACACGCGCCACCAGCAGCGAATCCAGCAGGCTGGCGCCCGCCGCCGGCGCATTGGCGGCATCGAGCAGCAGACGCACGCCCGCCAGCATGTCTTCGGTGGCGGGCGTGGCATAAAAGGTGGCGCTCAGCGGATAACCACCCAGCTTTTCCAGCCGCCCCGCGCTGATGCGCAGCCGCTCAAACAGGCCTGGAGAATCCGGCGGGATAATGCGCAGGGAAGCATCCACGCAGCCTTCGGTAAACGCCTCGCCGGCCGCCGGCCGGCCGAAGCATAGGGTATCGAATCCCAGCAGGCGCGCGCCCGGCGAAAGCCGGAACTCGGTGTCGATGGCCACTCTGGCGGCCGGAAAAAATATATTATCCTGCGGCAGCCATTCCAGAATACTGTTCTCGGCAAGCAAAAACCGCTGCGACACCCGGGCCTGCTGGCCGGCGCTGCGGTAAAACTTGGTGGCGCCCGGCATGGTGAGCAGCGCATGGCTATCCGCCGCCATGGCAACCGATAATTCCAGCCGATCGCCGCCAACCACGCCGCCCGGTGGATGAAGCAGATAAACATGGGGGTGATCGCCTTCTGGATAAAACGCCCGCTGCACTCGATAAGGTCCGCTATGACGCCGCGTCGTCAGCAGCGTCCGGCCCTGGCGCCGCTCGAAACCCAGTTGGAGTTTCCCCAGCCAGCCCGCGGGCGGGGGGGAAGGCTGCCCGGACATTACAATCATGTTTGTCATAAAACCCTATCAAACCCACTATCCGCTTGCGTTGATGCGCGGTATGCCGACGGCCCTGTTTTATCTTCTTCGCAGTTTATTTATTGCAAAAAAAGGGTGCAAAAAATGGGCCAGTTCTCATGGGGTTAAAACGATACGTGCCGCGCCGCGCCGCACCATCGTGGTGCCCTGGCCGCACCATTACCCAACACGCCGGCCGTGGCGCGCCAAAACGGTGCGCGTCCTGTCTGGACGCGGCCGGACCCGGCGCCACATCCCGATTCATCATGTTGTTAACCGCACGGCATGACAATAAAGCAGACAAGCTTAATTTTAACAGTTAATGTCTCTGCCTATGCCCGGCAAAAAAACGCAGAGTATCGCGAAAATATAAATACGCGGTTGCGCAAGCGTATTGAGATAGCGCAGTCCCTTTGTCGGAAACACAGTTCATTCTCGTTAGATAAAACCTAAATTAACCTTCTAATAATATCATTTATTTTCAGCATTCGATTAAAGACGCCTAATTTCAATGCGTCTATCGAGGGAGCTTATATTACATAAATGAACAACTCGAACTTTTATAATATATATCAGATCGTTATTATTCATATACTACAAGGACAGGTATCATGAAGACAAGCCCCTCCCCCGCGCCTTATTTCCCCCACATTCCAGACTGCCCGGCGGTAACGGACGCCAACGCGACTTTGGGTCATTTACAGCCAAACGTTGATTGCCGCCAGTATCATCCCCGGCCGCCAACCCGCTCATGCCGGCGCCTTACGCCCACGCGTGATGCCGTCCTGACTCAAGGGCAGCGTGATCGCGAAGCACACCGGGTGCGTGAACTGTATTCCTGCGTCGCGGAACTGAAACGTTTTCCGGAGAGCCTGCAAAATAGCCAGGGAAGCAAATATATCACATTGGACTGGGACGGCCGTCAACACCGGGTATTAACCAAAATCACCGTTCTGCCAAGCGGCAGAACGGTCTACGTGGCTGATATTGAGGGAAAGACGATGGTGTCCGATGGTAAACGCCATCATATGGAATATGGGTTGTCACCCCAGGGCACGGCATATGCTTCTCTGATGATGCTATGGGCGCAAGTGAGCCTCGGCCATGTCCTTGCCGGCGCTTCCGCCCGCCAGCGCCCTGCAGCGCGTGGTCCCGCCGGCGCCGGCAAGGGTGCGTATCGCGGCGAAATACCGTCGGCCGGCGCAACCACCGGGAACCCTCACCCTCTGCTGGCGGGCTGGCGGGACATGGTCCTGCGACCTGTCCAAGCCTTTTTCGCCGCGTTGACATTTCCCGCCGCCGCAGCCCAGGACTCGTTCGATTATGGCAATAGCCCGGTGGGATATCACGTTGAAGAATGGCCGGATAATATTAACGATCTGTTTGCCGACGATGAACTACCCGTTGTGAATATGAGAGGTTGCCGTGCTTTGGGGCCGGAAACCGAGTACGAGCAGTTCATCAATAAAAAAAAACCGCTGGTTTTCGTCATTGATGGCAAAGAAACGACGCTCTTGGTACCTCATTACCGGGGACAAATTGAATTTGAAAGATTATCCTCTATTTTTTCTCTGGTTATTACTCCAAGCGATGATTCCCTGGGCACGCTGCTGGCATTTGATGAATATATCGGCGAAAAAGTTCATGACCTGTTTGATCAGGGTAACCTGCTAGTTAAAAATGAAGAATTCATCCATCTCATTTTATTAAAAGGGAGGACGGAGGCCATAATCAATGGTTACCTAGTCAGCAAAAACGCCAGCAGTCTAACCAGGCATCGAATATTAAAATACAGCAAAAACCAGGTACTTATCAATCACTACATTAAAATAGAGATTGACAAACTGATTAATTCTTTCCGTGAACTCGAGATAGATAGCATTAATGAAGCTATTGATTTCAAAAAAGGCGTCAGCTTTGATGATGCCAAAAAAAGCATAATGGACTCATATAATACGGCTAGAATTGACCAAAAATTCAAGTATGCATGGTATTATAAACACATCTTAATCATGCAGGAGGCCAAGCTTGATTATTGCAATGAACTTTATGTTACTCAAAATGTGACAACCCTGGAAAAAGTCATTTACAACAATGATAAGGAATTATTAACAGCATTGATAGAGGAAGACAATGAAAGAGTAAACAAAGTCATAAAAAAAAGAATTTTCTATATGATATATGACTATACCAGAAAAAATGATATCAGCCTGCAAGGTGAAAATATCATTGTTCCGGGTGAATTAACAAAATATAATGCCATGTTTGAAGAAATAGATAAAGAAATAAGAGAAGATGAAGTACTTAATTTATTATCGAATGAAATGACTCATTACTGCAGTCTTGAACATGAAAAATCTCCGAATATTGTTAGGCTTGTGAATATAATTGAATTATTAAGAACATCCGAGGATCAATTTGATAACGGTAATTTTTGGTATGAAATGAACATAATGCCTTTTAATGCGGCTAGAGAATTATTTAAAGATTTTATTAGCGGCGACCTTGTGGAAAAAACCCGAATGGTCTGGCCAAAAACCTGGCACGACGATTACAAGAAACAGCTCATGGCAGACAAAATTTCCTATTTAATGCTGGAAATCATTATTTCCATTCAGATGGAATTTAATACTGCCGTTACTAAATTTTTACGTAAACGTTTTAATGAAATAAACAATGAAGAACAGCGAATTTTTCAAGCAAAAATCGCGGCTGTGGAATCAGAACTACCACCAGACATTAAAAAAGGGGATTATGACGCGTATTTAGAACATTATAAGAGGAGCGTTTCCCTAGGCTATTTTGATCTATTATTTACCGCCTCCGCGTATTGGTACTTATCTATTAATCGCGAGAATGACAACGCGCTTACGCTGCGCGATGCTAATTTTTTAACCATAACCCAGCGTTTTAGTGAACAGGAACATAATATTGCAACAGCGCTCACCTTCGCCGCCATGGATAAGTTCCCTAGCGTTTATAAATTAAGGCCGTCCAACGAATTTGATGATAAACGTGATTACTACAATCAATTTGTTAATTATAAAACACATCACATTAATAGAGAAGCAAGTCATAATACTTATTATGCGGTAAAGTTTTCTTCGCTCGGTTATTATGATCTTATTTATACGCCAAAAGCCACTTATACATTCAAGATCTTTTCTAGAAAATTTATGCAAAACAGTTTAGCGAACTCGCCCAGCATATCAATTCCAGTGACGAATCTGGGATTTATATCGCTGGTTATAACTCAAAGCGATCGGTTAATCCTGGTATCGACTTTATCCAATATTAATGTCATTACGGATATCACCCACCTAAAAAATACCATGACCATCAATCGCCTAATGGATGAATGGACTGAGGCGCCAGAGCAGCTGGAGGTCAGAAGCCGAAAAAAATCGCCCATCACATCTAATGAAATGAAATTATTATTTTTCTCGGCGGAAGATAACATCAACTATATCGACTTCTCGTTGGATTTTCTCGTCATTACGCCCGCGGAAAATGAGTATTCCAATCCATCACCGGAATTTTCGCTTGCGGCGATTAAAGAGATAGACTCTGCGCAAACCCTGCGGGATTTCATTGTTGCTCTTAATCGTGAAACCTTAATCGAGGTTAGTGGAGGATTAAAAAAATCCTTGCTGGCTATGACGTGGATTGATTTTGTCACCGCGTACATCCCCTTTTACCATACCATCGAACGTTTATGGTATGATGCCGATATGACATTAAAGTTTGAAGATGTTTTTTTTGATATCTTTGATCTTTTATTAGCTATGGTTCCAACAGGCTTTGCCATTAGTCGGATACCCAAAGCTTACTTATCAACAATAATCATCGCAGCAAGATCGCAAAATATACCCAAGCATATGTTAAAACAATTTTTTCTTGCCGAGATGTTAAAACATGCGCCTTCCGTCGCCATATCCATGGCCAAGACTGTCTCAAGCGATCTTATGCAGTATTTATTACCTTTGCCACTATCTCTTCACTCGACTATTAATTTTCCGATGCATTGTTATAACAATCTGAAAAAAAATACAATTTTCGTGAACTCCATACCAACCCTAAAAAGAAATCTCAAAGAAAAATTTCGAAAAGAATGGCGAGTAAATATTGCTGTTGATGAGTTAAAACCTGAGCGCAAGGGGATTTACACACTCAATGACTGGAGGGATAACACACGTCATTTTATCATAGATCATGATGATGTTTTTCAGGTCAAACGGGATGAAGCCAACCAGGTATGGCGGGTGCAGGATCCGATGACCGAGGATAACGCGAATCATGCCATTGCCGTAATACCCGCGGCCACGGGGGGATGGGGAGTAAATATTTTTGATGAAAAAATAGAATCTTCCTTGTTTTCCAGCCGTTCAATGGGCTTGGGTGTACATAAGGTCCTCAAAGATGTTGTATTTGAGTCATCAGCCCCGGTCCAGTCCATTCAATCCACGACGTTAAACGATGCTGATCATCACCTCAGGATAATAAGATTTTTTTTAGAAGAAATTGACCTCTATATGAAAGAGTTACTTTTCGCGGGTTATTCAAAAGGGGTTATTCTGTCAGGTATTGCTGACCGACTGTCCGGCGGTATGGCCAGAAACTTGGTTTTTACCAGCCAGGACTATTCCACAACCCAGACTGTTTTAATAAATGATTTCTATCAGCTCCATAAAAATTTCGAGACAGATATAAATTTTCGCTCGGTTAATTTTTGGATTGATGAGAATGATTACGATCCTATAAATCACCAATTAATTAAGTTTATCATAGGTGAAAACATTTACATCCTTGACCTTCAGGCACTGAGGCCGTTATCAAATATTAATACTAACAACGTCCAGGTGAATTTAGAGAATAATTGGCTGCTTGATTATAAAAATAATTTACCTCAAACATACGCCTTAATAAAATATAAGGATTACCGCACCGTCAATGATGCTTTAACCTTTTCCCAAGGCGAAAATGTCTCTCCCGCCAAAATAATTGAGGACGCATATCTGCTAAGGGAACCAAAATGGTATAAAAGCGTGGTACTTAGGAATAGATATTCTTTAATACGTAAAACACGCCCGTTATTATCCATGGCGGTGCCCAACATCCGGCAAATAACCCGAGATTTTATCAAAACTTTTAGCCAGCTACATTCCTTTGAGAGTCTTCCTCCCGTCATCCTTCATAAAGCTAAGATTATCAATATGCTGCAGTCTGAAACGCTGGGAAAGCAGTTGCAATTAGCAAAACATGAAACCATTCTTGCCAGTGATATTATTGATTCAGGCATGCTGGTTGGCGATCTTAATGCCTTTGTCCGCATCAATCCGGGTAAATTAATCCTGTTTTATGACCCGCAGGGCCTGTTGAAACATGCGCAGATAAGCATTGGCCATGGCCGGATTGCCAGCGCGGGAAACACGTTTTTCGATCCAAAGCTGTCAAACGGGGCAACGATATTGTTGGTGGAAGAATTAGGAGAATTTAATGACAAACGGCTGCGTCTCAGGCATAACGCGCTACAGTTAAACGTCATTGTTGGTAATATCAAGGGCGCAGAAGATACCTCATCAGTCTTTATGCCTGGATTGTCGAAAAAAAAGGTGCTGGCGATAAGGGATAATGGCGAACCGATAGAAGAAATCGTCCCGGTCTCGCGCGAGGAAATGATGCTGGGCGACCACTGGGAAATGCATGCCGTCCACGGCCTTAAGACCCATATCCAGATAAAAGTCCACGGCGCGCCGTTTGACGTTAATCATATGGATGCGATTGAATTTGCTCATGTTGTACGCGGCCTTATGCTGGCGAAACCGGATATCTATGATCTCTCCCGATTGCAAAGCGTCGATCTCTATTCATGCTTCAGCGGGTTTGGCGGCAAATATTCAATAGCGCAGATGCTGGCTAACGAATTAAAAGTACCGGTTAGAGGTTACCCCTTTATGATTAGCCAGGCCATTGAGCAACGGCATCCCAACTGGTTTCATCATTTTGAGCCAATAAGGCCGATAAAATCAAAAAACCACAACCGATTCATTCACGACAGACAAATCAACAGATTGCAAAATATACAGTCAAGGCATAGTCGGCTGCATGACTTTGTTGAATTTCTGTTAAGCCTGCGCCGGCATCTCGGCCTCACCCGGCGCAAGCGCTCGTCAGTCAGTATACCGAGCATTCAGGTAGCGCTGGCGGAAATGATCTTGGGGGTCACGTCTTACGATGACTTTATAACCAAGTTTGAGGTTGAGCCGGAATCGGCCGCCGTGCTTAACGCGCTACTGGCCGAGTATCAATTTCAGGAGCAGGATTCAGATGATATATTTTTGCAATTGTATTTTGATATTATCCTGACCGTTGAACGTTTCCGCAATATTGCAAACGCCTGGTCAAAAGGGCTTTAAGTCAGCGGCGGCGGCACGCGCACTATAGCGTACATAGCGGTATCCCAGCGCTCAAGGCCCACTTTGGCCGAACTGCGGCGCACGCCTTCGAGGATAAAACCCAATTTTTCATAGGTATGGATGGCCGCCTGGTTGAAGGTATAGACATTCAGTTCCAGGCGCGCGATGTCCGGCTCGGCAAACACCCGCTGCATAATACTTTTCAGGAAGGGGGCGGCGATACCCTGCCCCCGGTTGCCGGGGTTGACTGCCACCCGTCCGAGCAGCGCCACGCCGTTGCGCCAGTCTAGGACCACCTGGGCGGTGGCGGTGGCGGCGCCCGGTTCCCCGGCGCAAAACAGCCACCTGCGCGGCGGGGTGCCGGCCGATTCGGCGAGCATTTCGGCCAGTTGCGGCGGGTCCAAGGGAAAACGCGGCAGGGGACCGCCCCACTGCGCCAGTTCCTTTTCCGTGGTAAACCAGCGGCAGATTTCAGGAAAATCGGCGTCTTCCATATTCCTTATATTCAAGCAACCCTCACTTAAGGCCATTAACCCGATGCAGATATTCCTGTCCTGAAATGTTACTGATATTGGCCGTATTTGGCCTGTACTATATAAATATATTTTGCTAATAATCGCAAGGTGCTTTAATAATTCCGCCGGGAGAAAAATGGATGCTGGAACTACGCCCCAACTGCGAACGTTGTGATTGTGATTTGCCCGCCGCAAGCCGCCAGGCTCGCATCTGCTCTTATGAATGCACCTTCTGCGCGGACTGTAGCGCAACCTATTTCAATCATCTCTGCCCCAACTGCGGCGGTGAATTGGTTGCCAGGCCCATTCGTCCGCCGCACCGACTTAAACTCCATCCCGCCTCTACGCTGCGTGTTGTGGCGAAACGTTAACTTTCAGCTATCAAATCCATCTATAAAAGCAGCTATTAAAGCGGCGGTATTAACGTATTATGCCTTCATCGGCGACAAAGGAATGATGACCATTCGGTGCTGGCTAGAAATCGCTTCATACCTTATTTAGCCCAGGCATCCCGCGTTAATTTAACTTTATCCGAGGCATAAAATGTATAATTTTTCACGTTTTCAGGCAAAAGAACTGGCATTGGCCTATATGAGCGGCAAGGCTACCGGCCTTACACCGGAGGAATTTGTTCAACAGGTAATGAAGGTGGAGAAATCCTTTGATTCCCTGCTAAGAACCGGAACCGCGCAGCCGGCCAAGGGTATTCTGGTCAAATCCTTCTGATTCCGGTGCCGGCCGCGCCAAGGCGCCGCTTGCCATAACGCGGCGGTAACAGAGGTAACAAGCGTCGCTGATTTACCGCCAGGCGCTGGCTTCATCCAGTACGCGATTATCCTCGGCGCTAAGCCGCAGCTCCAGCGCTTTCGCCAGTTCGTCAAGCTGTTCCACCGACGTTGCGCTGGCAATAGGGGCGGTGATGCCGGGCTGCGAAAGATTCCAGGCCAGCGCCACCTGGGTCGGCGTAACATGGTGCTGCTCGCTGACGGCGTCCAGCGCCGTCAAAATGCGGATCCCGCGATCGTTTAAGTACCCATCGACCACGCTTTGCCCGCGCGGGCTTTTAGCCGCATCCTCGGCGGCGCGGTATTTGCCGGTCAGGAAACCGCTGGCCAGGGCGTAGAAGTTAATCACGCCAACGCCGTGCGCCGTCACCACCGGCGCCAGGTTTTGCTCGTAATCCCGGCGATCGTAGAGGTTATATTTGGGCTGCAGCGTTTCATAACGCGCCAGACCGTTCTGCTCGCTGATTCGCAGCGCCTCGGCCAGGCGAGGACCTTGATAGTTCGACGCGCCGATGGCCCGCACCTTGCCCTCTCTGATCAAGGCGTCAAAGGCGGCCAGCGTCTCTTCCAAAGGGACGGACTGGTCATCGTCATGGGACTGATATAAATCGATATAATCGGTTTGCAGGCGTTTAAGGGAATCTTCCACGGCGCGTTTAATATAGCCCGCGGACAGGCCTTTTTTATCGCCGCCCATGGGCTTGCCCACTTTGGTGGCGATTATCATCCCCTCACGCTTGCCGCTTTTTTTCAGCCATTCGCCGATGATGGTTTCGGATTCACCGCCCTGGTTGCCCTCGACCCAGGCGGAATAGACATCGGCCGTATCGATAAAATTCAGCCCGCGCTCCGCCAGGGCGTCCAGCAGCCGAAAGGACATCTGGCGATCGATAGTCCAGCCAAACACATTGCCGCCGAATGTCAGCGGCGGCACGGTAATCCCGGAACGGCCCAGCGTTCTTGTTTGCATGGTTTTCCCCTTATAGCTGTTGAGCTTATTGTCTTGCCAGATTCACTACCTTAGCACTCCTCAGGTTAAGCGCCAGCCTTTGCCGGCTCTCCAGCGCTTCCCGCTCCAGCCAGCGCTTGAACAGCATGAGCGTCGGCGACGGCACTTTCTGTCCTGGATGAATCAGATAATAGGACGCGCCGCTTTGGATACACAGGGGAAACGGCGCCCTCAGGCGGCGTGCCTGGAGATCGAACTCCAGCAGGCAGACATCGCCCATGGCGATGCCATATCCCTGCAGGGCCGCCGTCATCGCCAGATCCAACGTGTCGAAATGCTGCGCCTTGCCCTGCGGTACGTCGCAGCCCGCCGTCTTCAGCCATAACCGCCAATCACGGCGGTCGCGGGTGGGATGCAGCAGGGTTTTATCGGCCAGTCGGGCGACGTCGGCGTCAGGCCCGGGCCATAGCTCGGGGATACACACCGGGGTGAGCACCTCATCGAACAGGTGGGTGGCCTGTATTCGTTTATTCTCCGGGCGGCCGAAAATCACCGCCGCGTCAAAATGCTCGCTGGCAAAGTTGACGCCATGCGAAAACGAGGTGGTCAGGGCGATATCGATTTCCGGATGCTGGTTTTGCAACTGCATGATGCGCGGCAATAACCAGCGCATGGCGCAGGTCGGGCATTTTACCCGCAGCGTGCCGGTACGCCTGGCGGCAAGGGCAAGCGTCGCGTCGATTTGTCCCAGCGCCTGTTGCAGGGGCGCCAGCACCGCCGCGCCCTGCTCGGTCAGTTCCAGTCCCCGCGCCTGGCGGATAAACAGCGCGCAGCCCAGGTGCTGTTCCAGACCGGCAATCTGGCGGCTGACGGCCCCTTGGGTCAGATGCATATGTCGCGCGGCATGGGTGAAATTCAGCCGTTCAGCGACTACGATAAAGGTTTTGAGCACGTCAAGCGAGGGCAGCGGATTCATGACGCCGCCCCGGATAAAAACAGGATTGTCAAAACATCCACAGGCATGGCTCCAGCGGTGGTATTGCCGGCAAAGGCGGCTGCGCGTCCGCCATCACATCGTCCGTTCGCCGCAGCCATGTTCTGTGCGCATGGCATGCATGATAAAGGATCGGTTGTCGTCTGGCCGGATATGTAGCTTAATCATGATTCATCCAGCCATCAGTGTCACGTTTTTATACGGTTTTAACCACTCCAGGAGGTGGTCTCCCATGCAGAGCGTTATTCCCACAAAGTCTAAGTTGCCCGATGTCGGCACCACCATTTTCACCACCATCGGACAACTGAGCGCCGAACATCAGGCCCTGAATCTTTCCTCGGGAGCGCCGAGCTTCGACTGCGATCCGTTGTTGATAGACAGCACGGCGCGAGCCATGCGCGCCGGACATAACCAGTATGCGGCGATGCCCGGTCTGATGGCCCTGCGCGAGGCCCTGGCGGATAAAGTCGAGCGCCTGTACGGCGGCCGCTATGATCCTGAAAGCGAAATCACCATACTCGCCAGCGCCAGCCAGGGTCTTTACAGCGCCATAAGCGCCCTGGTGCATCCGGGCGACGAGGTTATCTATTTCGAACCCGCGTTCGACAGCTATTCACCGATCGTCAGGTTGCAAGGCGCCGTACCGGTGCCGGTGAAAATGTCGCTGGAAAACTATGCAATCGATTGGGACGCGGTGACCGCGGCCGTGACGCCGCGCACGCGCATGATTATCGTCAACAGCCCGCATAACCCCACCGGCATGGTATTCAGCGAGGAGGATATCCGGCGGCTGACCGCCCTGACCTCCGGCACCCCTATCCTGATCCTGTCCGACGAAGTCTATGAGCATATGGTGTTCGACGGCGTCCCCCACCGCGGCATGGCGGCGTATCCCGCCCTGGCCGAGCGTAGCGTGGTGGTCTCCTCTTTCGGTAAAACCTTCAGCGTTACCGGCTGGCGCGTGGGGTATTGCCTGGCGCCGGCCGAATTGATGCTGGAAATCCGTAAAGTGCATCAGTTTATGGTTTTTGCCGCCGATACGCCGATGCAATACGCGTTTGCCGAAGCCTTGGGCAAGCCGGAGAGTTATCTCGGCCTGGCGGCCTTTTACCAGCAAAAGCGCGATATATTGCGCGATGCCCTGCGGGATTCGCCGTTTAAACTGTTGCCCAGCGCCGGCAGTTTTTTCCTGTTGGCGCAGTTCAGCCACTTCTCGACGGACAGCGATAACGATATGGTTATAAAATTAATCCGTGATGCCAAAGTCTCGTCCATACCATTGTCGGCGTTTTACCGCGACGGAACGGATACCGGCATGATAAGACTAAGCTTTGCCAAAGACGAGGCCACGCTGCTGGAAGGCGCGCGCCGGCTTTGCGCATGGCGGCCCTAGCGGGCGGCAATGGCGGCCGGGATGGCCGTATTTTGATGTTCACACTCTACCGACGACGGGACACGACAATGAAAAAAATAGCGACATTATTGATATTGACCTGCGGCATGGCCGCGATGTCGGCCATGGCGGCCGAGGGCAAAATCCGCTTTGGCCTGGAGGCGCTTTACCCGCCGTTCGAATCCAAATCGCCGAGCGGCGAATTGCAGGGTTTCGATATCGACCTGGGCAATGCGGTGTGCCAGGCCGCCGGGGCAACCTGCACCTGGCTGGATACCTCTTTTGACGGACTGATCCCGGCGCTGCAGGGGCGTAAATTCGACGCCATCAACTCGGCGATGAACGTTACGGAAAAGCGCCGCCAGGCCATTGACTTCACCCAGGTGATCTACCGGGTGCCCACCCAGCTTATCGCCCGCGCCGACGCGGGGCTGCAGCCGACCCCGGCGTCGCTTAAAGGGAAAAACATCGGCGTGCTGCAGGGGTCCATCCAGGAATCCTACGCCAACGCCCACTGGGCCGGCCAGGGCGTAAACGTGGTGGCCTACCAGGATCAGAACCAGGTCTATATGGATTTGACCTCCGGACGCCTGGACGGCACGCTGGTGCTGGCGCCGGCCGGACAATCCGGTTTCCTGTCGCAGCCCCAGGGCAAGGGTTTTGCGTTTAGCGGACCCGCGGTAAGCGACGACGCCATCCTGGGCAGCGGCATCGCCTTCGGCATTCGTAAAGGCGACGATGCCCTGAAGAAACAGCTGGACGAGGCCATCGCCAAAGTGAAGGCCCAGGGTACCATCGACACCCTGGCGAAAAAATATTTCGGCGATATTAAGGTGTCCGCGCCTGACTGATGGACGCGCGGGCCCCGGAAATATTTTTTCGGGGCCCGATTTATCGCATGGCTACAAACCCTGACAATACCTCCACACTTCCTCCATTTTTACCCGCGTTTTTTTGTCTAAACTGGGTATACCATTCTCATTTTATGCAGGAACGTGCGATTCTGATGCCTTGTCCGCATGATTACAGGTATAGCGATACATGAAGGGTAAACGCAATGGACGCTTATTGCTGCTGATAACGACGCTGCTCATCATCCTTATCGGCGCGTTTTTCGTCTGGCGCCATGTCAAGGGACAGCCCGACGCCGCGCCCGACGCGCGGCCGGAGACCGGCCGTCGCGCCGGCGGGCGCGCGGGGCGCCACCCGCAGACGCTGTCGCCGGTGCAGGCCGCCACCGCGCAGGCTAAATCGGTGCCGCTGTTTCTCACCGGCCTGGGCACCGTCACCGCCGCCGGCACCGTCACCGTGAGGAGCCGGGTGGACGGCCAGCTGATGTCGCTGCATTTCGCCGAGGGCCAATGGGTTAAACAAGGCGCGCTATTGGCGCAAATCGATCCGCGCCCGTTCGAGGTGGCGCTCATGCAGGCCAAGGGACAGTTGGCGAAAGATCAGGCGACGCTTGCCAACGCCCGGCAGGATTTGGCGCGCTATCAGCAACTGGTCAAAACCAGCCTGGTCTCCCGGCAACAGCTCGATAGCCAGCAGTCATTGGTGCGCGAGGCCGAGGGCACCCTGCTGGTGGACCAGGCGGCGGTGGCCAGCGCCCAGTTGCAGCTGGACTACAGCCGCATTACCGCGCCGATGGACGGCCGGGTCGGGCTGCGCCAGGTGGACGTGGGTAACTTTATTACCAGCGGCGACGCCACGGGCATTGTGGTGCTGACGCGGACGCGGCCGATCGATGTGCTGTTTACGCTGCCGGAAAGCGATATCCCAAGCGTCGTCGGCGCGCAAAAAAGCGGCAACGCGCCGCTGATTGAAGTGTGGGATCGCACCAATAAAGTCAAGCTTACCGAGGGCGCGTTATTAAGCCTGGACAACCAAATCGACCCCACCACCGGCACCGTAAGGCTTAAGGGCCGCTTTGACAATAGCGGCGACAGCCTGTTTCCCAATCAGTTCGTCAATATCCGCATGAAGGTGGACACCCTGCAAAACGCGGTGGTCATTCCCCCCGCCGCGCTACAGATGAGCAACGAGGGTCATTTTGTCTGGGTGCTGAACGATGAAAACCAGGTGAGCAAACACCGGGTCACCACCGGTATGGAAGATAGCCAGCAGGTGGTCATCACCGCCGGTTTGCAGGCGGGACAGCGGGTGGTTACCGACGGCCTCGACCGGCTTACCGAGGGGATCAAGGTCGACGTTATCGCCCCCGCCAGCACCCAGCCCGCCGCCGGCGTCCGCGTTTCCGCGCGCCGCGGGGAAAAATCCTGATGGAGGTGTTGCCGTCCAGCCATAACGGCGGTCCCTCGCGCCTGTTTATCCTGCGCCCGGTCGCCACTACGCTTTTGATGATCGCCATTTTGCTGGCCGGGATCCTGGGTTACCGGACGCTGCCGGTGTCAGCGCTGCCCGAGGTGGACTACCCGACCATCCAGGTGGTGACCCTGTATCCCGGCGCCAGCCCGGACGTGGTCACTTCCGCCATCACCGCGCCGCTGGAGCGGCAGTTCGGCCAGATGTCGGGCTTGAAACAGATGGCGTCGCAAAGCTCGGGCGGCGCATCGGTGGTCACGCTGCAGTTCCAGCTGTCGCTGCCGCTTGACGTGGCGGAACAGGAAGTGCAGGCGGCCATCAATAACGCCACCAACCTGTTGCCTGTCGATCTGCCCAATCCTCCGGTATACAGCAAGGTCAATCCCGCCGATCCGCCGATCATGACGCTTGCGGTCACCTCGACGTCCATGTCGATGATCCAGGTCGAGGATATGGTGGAAACCCGGGTGGCGCAGAAGATTTCCCAAGTGGGCGGCGTGGGCCTGGTCTCGATTTCCGGCGGACAGCGCCCGGCGGTGCGGGTCAGGCTTAACGCCCCCGCCCTGGCGGCCTACGGCCTGGACAGCGAAAGCGTGCGTACCGCCATCGACGCGGCCAACGTCAACTCCGCCAAGGGCAGCCTGGACGGGCCTGAACGCTCGGTTACCCTGTCGGCCAACGATCAGATGAAATCCGCCGAGGATTATCGCCGGCTTATCGTCACCTGGCGCAACGGCGCGCCGGTGCGGCTGCGCGACGTGGCGACCATCGAGCAGGGCGCCGAGAACGACCGACTGGGCGCCTGGGCCAACCGCCAGCCGGCCATTGTCATCAATATCCAGCGCCAGCCCGGCGCCAACGTCATTACCACCGCCGACAGCATTCGCGCCCTGCTGCCGGCGTTAACCGCCAGCCTGCCGAAGTCGGTGACCGTCTCGCTGCTGGCCGACCGTACCGACAATATCCGCGCCTCGGTCAGCGATGTGCAGTTTGAACTGTTGCTGTCCATTGCGCTGGTGGTAATGGTGATGTACCTGTTCCTGCGCAACGCCGCCGCCACCATTATACCGGCCGTGGCCGTGCCGCTGTCGCTGGTGGGCACCTTTGGCGTGATGTACCTGCTTGGCTTTTCCATCAACAATCTGACCCTGATGGCGCTGACCATCGCCACCGGTTTTGTGGTGGATGACGCCATTGTGGTTATCGAAAACATCTCCCGTTATATCGAGCAGGGGGAAAAACCCATGGCGGCGGCCCTGAAGGGCGCCGGCGAGATTGGTTTTACCATTATCTCCCTGACCGTGTCGTTAATCGCGGTGCTTATCCCGCTGCTGTTCATGGGCGATATCGTCGGGCGGCTGTTCCGGGAATTTGCGGTAACGCTTGCGATAGCCATTCTGATTTCGGCGGTGGTGTCGCTGACCCTGACGCCGATGATGTGCGCCAGGATGCTAAGTTACGAAACCCTGCGCCGGCAGAACCGCTTTACCCTTGCCTGCGAGCGGCTGTTTGAACGGTTGGTCGCCGGCTACGGCCGATGGCTGCGCAGGGTGCTTCACCACCCCTGGCTGACGCTGTCGGTGGCGATTGCCATGCTGGCGCTGACCATTATCCTGTACCTGGTTATTCCGAAAGGTTTTTTCCCCACCCAGGACAATAGCGTCATCCTGGGTACGGTGCAGGGGGAGCAGAGCGTTTCGTTCAGTAATATGTCCGGGCGCCAGCAGGAAGTGGTGTCGGTGATAATGCGCGATCCGGCGGTGCGAAGCGTTTCCTCGCTGATTGGCGTGGACGGCACCAACGCCACGCTGAACAGCGGACGGCTGCAAATCAATCTAAAGCCGCTGGATAAACGCCAGGACCGGATCGGCGTGGTGATCGATCGCCTGCAGCGGGCGACCGCCGGCCTGACCGGCATCCGGCTTTACCTGCAGCCGGTGCAGGACCTGACCATCGATACCCAGCCAAGCCACACCCAGTATCAGTTTACCCTGCAATCCCTGTCGCTGGCCGATCTGGGCAAATGGGTGCCGCCGCTGCTTACCCGGCTGCAAAGCCTGCCCCAGCTGCGCGATGTCGGCAGCGATTTGCAGGATCGCGGGCTGGAAGCCTATATCAAGGTGGACCGCGACAGCGCCAGCCGCCTGGGCATCAGCATGTCGGACGTGGCGAACGCGCTCTACAACGCCTTCGGCCAGCGCCTGATCTCGACTATCTATACCCAGGCCAATCAATACCGCGTGGTTTTGGAGCAGGATTCCGATCAGCTCCCGGGGCTTGCGGCGCTCGACAATATCCGCATCAAGGGCGCCGACGGCAATATTGTGCCGCTCAGCGCCATCAGCAGCGTGCAGCAGCGGCTCGGCGCATTGTCCATCAACCACCTTGAGCAATTCCCGGCCGCCACCGTCTCGTTCAATCTCGCCCCCGGCTATGCGCTGGGCGATGCGGTGCAGGCCATCAACCAGGCGCAGCAGGACCTGGACGTGCCCGAGTCGGTGACCACCCGTTTCCAGGGCAGCACGCTGGCCTTCCAATCGGCGCTTTCGAGCACCGTGTGGCTTATCGTGGCGGCCATCGTGGCGGTGTATATCGTGCTGGGCGTGCTGTATGAAAGTTTTATCCATCCGGTCACCATTCTTTCCACGCTGCCCACCGCCGGGGTGGGCGCGCTGCTGGCGCTGATCCTGTCCGGTCACGAGCTGGATGTGATCGCCATTATCGGTATCATCCTGCTGATAGGCATCGTCAAGAAAAACGCCATCATGATGATCGACTTTGCGCTGGCCGCCGAACGGGAAAAAGGCATGACGCCTTATGACGCCATTTTCCAGGCGTGCCTGCTGCGTTTTCGGCCGATCCTGATGACCACGCTTGCCGCGCTGTTCGGCGCCCTGCCGCTGATGTTCAGCACCGGGGTGGGCGCGGAGCTGCGCCGGCCGCTTGGCATTTGCATGGTGGGCGGGCTGGTGGTGAGCCAGGTGCTGACGCTGTTTACCACACCGGTTATTTACCTGCTGTTCGACCGCCTGTCGCGTCGCGGCCGGCCTGTCGCCGATAAGCCGGAGCCGACATGAAATTCTTCGCCCTGTTTATCTACCGTCCGGTGGCCACGCTGCTGCTGATGCTGGCGATTGCATTATGCGGGGTTATCGGCTTTCGCCTGCTGCCGGTGGCGCCGCTGCCGCAGGTGGATTTCCCGGTGCTGCTGGTGACGGCGTCGCTGCCCGGCGCCTCGCCGGAAACCATGGCCTCCTCCGTTGCCACGCCGCTGGAGCGCGCGCTGGGACATGTGGCCGGCGTCAACGAAATGACCTCCTCCAGCGCCCTGGGTTCCACGCGCATTATCCTGCAGTTTGACTTTGACCGCGATATCAACGGCGCCGCGCGCGACGTGCAGGCGGCGCTGAACGCGGCGCAAAGCCTGCTGCCCAGCGGCATGCCCAACCGGCCGCAGTACCGCAAGGTCAACCCTTCCGACGCGCCGATCATGATCCTGACCCTGACCTCGGATACCTATAGCCAGGGCCAGCTCTACGATATCGCCTCCACCCAGCTGGCGCAGAACATTTCCCAAATGGACGGCGTCGGCAATGTGACGGTCGGCGGCGGTTCGCTGCCGGCGGTGCGGGTCGAGCTTAATCCCCAGGCGCTGTTTAACCAGGGCGTGTCGCTGGACGAGGTGCGCGAGACCATCAGCCGGGCCAACGTCCGACGTCCGCAGGGGGCGCTTGAGGATAGCCAATCCCGCTGGCAAATCCGCACCAACGATGCCCTCTACAAGGCGCGTGAATACCAGCCGCTGATCGTGCATTACCACAACGGCGGCGCGGTGCGGCTGCGGGACGTGGCCGAGGTACGCGATGCGGTACAGGACGTGCGCAACGCCGGCATGGCGAACAGCAAGCCGGCGATACTTATCGTGATTTTCCGCGCGCCCGACGCCAATATCATCTCCACGGTACAAAGCGTCCGGGCGGCCATGCCGGCCCTGCGCGCCTCGATCCCGGCCGGCATTGACCTGGGCGTGGCGCAGGATCGCTCGCCCACCATCCGCGCCTCCCTTAACGAGGTGGAGCAGTCGCTGGTCATCGCGGTGGCGCTGGTGATCTTGGTGGTAAAGCTGTTCCTGCGCTCCTGGCGCGCCACCCTGATCCCGGCGCTGGCCGTGCCGGTGTCGCTTATCGGCACCTTTGCCGCCATGTACCTGTGCGGGTTTAGCCTGAACACGATTTCGCTGATGGCGCTCACCATCGCCACCGGATTTGTGGTGGATGACGCCATTGTGGTGGTGGAGAATATCGCCCGTCACGTCGAGTCCGGCATGAAGCCCCTGGCCGCGTCCCTGCTGGGGGTACGCGAAGTGGGTTTTACCGTGCTGTCGATGAGCCTGTCGCTGGTGGCGGTATTTATCCCCCTGCTGCTGATGAGCGGCCTGCCCGGCCGGCTGTTCCGCGAGTTCGCCGTGACGCTGTCGGTGGCCATCATGATTTCCCTGGTGGTGTCGCTGACGCTGACGCCGATGCTCTGCGCCCGCCTGCTGGGCAAGGAGCCCGCGCGCGCCGGTAAAAAACCGGATCGGTTTACCGCCCTGATCCTGCGGCTGCAGGGCGGCTACGCCCGCTCGCTGCGCTGGGTGCTTACACACGCCGGCTGGGTGCTGGCGCTGTTTCTGGCCACCCTGGCGCTGAACGTATGGCTGTATATCGCCATCCCCAAGACGCTGATGCCGGAGCAGGACACCGGGCGGATCCAGGGTTTTATCCAGGCCGATCAGAGTATTTCCTTCCAGGCGATGCGCGGCAAGCTACAGGATTTTATGCGCATCGTGGCGGCCGATCCGGCGGTGGATAATGTCACCGGTTATACCGGCGGCTCGCGCACCAACGCCGGGTCGATGTATATTTCCCTGAAGCCGTTATCCGAACGCCGGGACAACTCGCAGGAAATTATCGCCCGCCTGCGCGCCAGGCTCGCCAAGGAGCCGGGCGCCGATTTGTACCTGTCGGCGGTACAGGATATTCGCGTCGGCGGACGGGAGTCCAACGCCGCCTACCAGTATACGCTGCTGGCCGACAGCCTGGAGGATCTGCGCACCTGGGCGCCCAAGGTGCGTCTGGCGCTGGCGGCGCTGCCCGAGCTGGCCGATGTCAACTCCGACCAGCAGGATAAAGGCGCCGAGCTGGGCCTGGTCTATAATCGCGATGTGCTGTCAAGCCTGGGCCTGGCGGTTTCCGACGTCAACAACCTGCTCAACAATGCCTTCGGCCAGCGGCAGATCTCTACCATCTACCAGCCGCTGAATCAATATAAAGTGGTGATGGAGGTGGCGCCGGCCTATACCCAGGACCCCAGCGCCCTGGACCAGATGTTTTTGATAAACAGCGCGGGCCGGCCGATCCCGCTGTCGGCGTTCGCCCAATGGCAACCGGCCAACGCGCCGCTGTCGGTGAACCACCAGGGCCTGTCCGCGGCCTCGACCATCGCCTTTAATCTGCCGGAAGGCGTGGCGCTGTCCACCGCTTCGGACGCCATCGAGCGCGCCATGACCGGGCTGGGCGTGCCCGCAAGCGTGCGCGGCACCTTTGCCGGCACCGCCAAGGTGTTCCAGCAGACCCAGCAATCCCAGCTGTGGCTGATTATCGCCGCCATCGCCACGGTGTATATCGTGCTGGGGATACTCTATGAGAGTTATGTTCATCCGCTGACCATCCTGTCCACCCTGCCCTCGGCGGGCATCGGCGCGCTGCTGGCGCTTTCGGCATTCAGCGCCCCGTTCAGCCTGATTGCGATGATAGGCATCCTGCTGCTGATAGGCATCGTCAAAAAGAACGCCATCATGATGGTGGACTTTGCCCTGACCGCCCAGCGGCAAAGCGGCATCAGCGCGTCGAATGCCATTTTCCAGGCCTGCCAGCTGCGCTTTCGCCCGATACTCATGACCACCCTGGCCGCGCTGTTCGGCGCGCTGCCGCTGGTGCTCGGCAGCGGCGACGGCGCCGAACTGCGCCAGCCGCTGGGCATTACCATCGTCGGCGGGCTGGTGGTCAGCCAGTTGATGACCCTGTACACCACGCCGGTAATTTATCTGTTCTTTGATAAATTGCGACTGAAAGGCCGTCCGTCACGCGCCGGCATTGTTATCCCCGAGCAAGAGTAACCGCGACATGCAATGGCATCCGTTTCACCATAAAACCGCCCCGGCCGAACCCCGGCCCTCCGCCTCGGTGCACTGGCAGCTGTGGACGGTGGCCTTTGGCTTTTTTATGCAAACGCTGGACACCACCATCGTCAATACCGCCCTGCCTTCCATGGCCCATAGCCTGAAGGAAAACCCGCTGCACATGCATTCGGTTATCGTCTCCTATGTGCTGACGGTGGCGGTGATGCTGCCGGCCAGCGGCTGGCTGGCGGACAGGTTCGGGGTGAAAAAAGTTTTTTTCAGCGCCATCGTGCTGTTTACCCTGGGCTCGCTCTTGTGCGCCCGGGCCGAGTCGTTGCAGGCGCTGGTGCTGGCGCGGGTAATACAGGGTATCGGCGGCGCGATGATGGTGCCGGTGGGCCGCCTGACGGTAATGAAAATCGTGCCGCGCTCGCAATATATGGCGGCGATGGCGTTTGTCACCATGCCGGGACAGATCGGGCCGCTGATCGGTCCTTCGCTGGGCGGTTTCCTGGTGCAATACGCCAGCTGGCACTGGATCTTCCTTATCAACCTGCCGGTGGGGCTTATCGGCGCGCTGATTACCTGGCTGCTGATGCCGAACTACAAAATGGAAACCCGCGGCTTCGATATCAGCGGTTTTTTCCTGCTGGCGGTGGGCATGGCCACCATGACCCTGGGGCTTGAAGGCCATAAAGGCCTGAACATCGCCCCGGCCTGGATCGCCGGCCTGATGTTGACCGGCGTGCTGTCGCTTATCGGCTACTGGCTGCACGCGAGGCGCAATGAAAACGCGCTGTTTAACCTGCGGCTGTTCGAGACCCGGACCTTTTCCATCGGTTTGCTCGGCAGCCTGCTGGGACGCATCGGCAGCGGCATGCTGCCGTTTATGACGCCGCTGTTTTTGCAGCTCGGCATGGGCTATACCCCATTTCACGCCGGGCTGATGATGATTCCGATGGTGATTGGCAGCATGGGCACCAAACGCATTATCGTGCAGTTGGTCAATCGCGCCGGTTACCGCAATGTCCTGACCGGCGCCACGCTCGGGCTGGCGGTGGTGAGCCTGCTGTTTCCGCTGGTGGCGCTGGCGGGCTGGACCTACGCCATCCCGATGGTGCTGTTTTTCCAGGGCGTGGTTAACGCCATGCGCTTTACCTCGATGAACACCCTGACGCTCAAGGATCTGCCCGACCCCCTGGCCAGCGGCGGCAACAGCCTGTTATCGATGGTGATGCAGTTGTCCATGAGCCTCGGCGTCACCACGGTGGGCATCCTGCTCGGCCTGTTTGCGGGCGGTCAGGCGCCGCTGGCGACCCATGATATCCACGGCGTGTTTATCGCCACCTATTTATGCATGGCGGTGGTGATCGCCCTGCCGGCGCTGGTATTTATGCGCGTGCCGCCGGACACTTCGCCCAATGGGCTATTGTCCCAAAGCGACCCTAAGGGCCAATGAGGCGTATGATGAAATTCGGTATTACCGCAAAACTGTTCCTCGCCATTTTCGCCACCTGCATGTTGGTGGTGATTACCATGCATTGGGGCGTGCGCGTCAGCTTCGAGCGTGGTTTCATCGATTACATCAAACGCAGCAATAACCAGCGCATCGAGCTTTTGAGCAACGCGCTGGCCGACCAGTACCAGTTGCACGGCGACTGGCGTTTCCTGCGCAATAACGATCGTTTCGTCTATCAGTTGCTGCGTTCTTTTGAACAGAACCTGGACGAGGGCAAAAACCTGCCGCCCCATGGCCTGCGCACGCAAATCTGGGTGGTGGACGCGCAGCGGCAAAAGCTGGTCGGGCCGGGCGGCCCGCTGCCGGATGAAGGCCCGCGCCGCGCGATTAACGTTAACGGCAACCTGGTCGGCTGGGTGATGTCGACGCCGGTGGAGCGCCTGACCCGCGATGCGGATATCAGTTTTGACGCCCAGCAGCGGCGCACCAGTTGGCTGATTGTCGCGCTGGCCGGACTGTTGGCGGCGGCGGTGACCTGGCTGACCGCGCGCGGACTGCTGGCGCCGGTCAAGCGGCTGGTGAGCGGCACCCACCAGTTGGCCGCCGGCAATTTTTCCACCAGGGTGGAGACCGGCACCCAGGATGAGCTGGGACGGCTGGCCAATGACTTTAACCAACTGGCCATGTCGCTGGAAAAAAACGACGCCATGCGTCGCGAGTTTATGGCCGATATTTCCCACGAGCTGCGCACGCCGCTGTCGATACTGCGCGGCGAGCTGGAAGCGCTGCAGGACGGCGTGCGCCAGCCCACCGGCGAATCGCTTTCTTCGCTGCAAGCGGAGGTCGCCATCCTGACCAAGCTGGTGGACGATTTGCATCAGCTTTCCCTGTCCGACTCCGGCGCGCTGGCCTATCGCAAGGAACGGGTGGACGCCATCCATATCCTGGCTATCGCGGCGGCCTCGTTTCGGGAACGTTTTGTGCTAAAAGGACTGGACCTGACCCTGGCGCTGCCGGATAACGCACGGCTGTTCGGCGATGCGGATCGCCTGACCCAGCTCTTCCTCAACCTGCTTGAGAACAGCCTGCGCTACACCGACGCCCCGGGCGGCGTCGCCGTCGAGGGATGGGTGCGGGACGACAGCCTGACGCTGCGCTGGCGGGACAGCGCGCCCGGCGTGGCGGACGCGCAGCTTACGCAGATTTTTGAACGTTTTTACCGCACCGAAGGCTCACGTAATCGCGCCAGCGGCGGCTCGGGCCTGGGGCTGCCGATTTGCCAGAATATCGTCGACGCCCACGGTGGACGCATATCGGCCGCGCATTCGCCTTCAGGCGGGCTGCAAATCACGCTACAATTGCCGCTCGATCAACGGACAACCAGGACGCTATGAGCGAATTCGATACCGCGCCGCAAACCATCCTTATCGTCGAGGATGAGCCCAAGCTTGGACAATTGCTGGTGGATTACCTCCAGGCGGCGGATTACCATACCCATTGGCTGACGCGCGGCGACGAAGTGGCCGACTACCTGCTGAAAACGCCGGCCGCGCTGGTGCTGCTGGATTTGATGCTGCCGGGCCGCGACGGATTGTCGGTTTGCCGGGATATCCGCCGTTTTTCCGATGTGCCGATTATCATGATGACCGCCAAGACCGATGAAATCGACCGTCTGCTGGGGCTTGAGATCGGCGCGGATGATTATATCTGCAAGCCCTACAGCCCGCGGGAAGTGGTCGCCAGGGTCAAGGCCATCATGCGCCGTTGCTATCGTCCGGCGGTTTTCCCGCCGTCCAGTCCGTTGAAAATCGATGAGAACAAGTTCAAGGCCAGCTACCGCGATCTGGCGCTGGATCTCACTCCCGCTGAATTCCGCCTGCTGAAAATCCTGGCCGGCGCCCCGGGTAAAGTGTTTTCGCGCGAGGCGCTGCTAAACCAGCTGTATGACGATTACCGCGTGGTGACCGACCGGACCATCGACAGTCATATCAAGAATTTACGCCGCAAGCTGGAAAGCCTGGCCGACGGCGTGGTGTTTATCCGCGCCGTCTACGGCATGGGTTACCGCTGGGAAGCCGAGCCTGGAGAGTTAATTTAACCGATTCAGCCACGGTGAAAGTGATTTTCGTCTCCTATACTATTTTTTAGCGTAAGCGCGGTGAAAAGCTGAAGAGGAGCACACATGGCAACCGTACATTATGAGCTGGAAAAAGTGAGGAACGGGCATTTCATCTTTAAATTGAAGGGAAATAACGACGAAATCATTCTGTCGAGCGCCACCTTTTGCAGTAAGGCGTCAGCGGAGAATGCCATCCATTTCGCCCGTTATAACGCCCCGGACGAGAATAACTACGAGCTGAAAAGCAGCAGGGATCAGCACGCCTATTTTATTTTGCGCGGCGGTAATTATCAAATTCTCGGTCAAAGCGGCCCGTACAATTCCGAGACTGCCGCCCGGCGAGGCATTAAAGCCGCGATGGAATGCGCCGCCACAAAAGAGATCATGGATTTGACCACCTGAACCCGTCCCGCCGGGAACCCATACCCCCTTCCCGGCGGGACGAATTTACCCCGCCTGTTATCGGTTTTTGCTGATCTTTTCCCCGCCAGGGGCTAAAATCCCGTGCTGCACTGCCCGCGCCTGGGCAGCCTGACTTGACATCAGACGAGATTCATCATGTTTACTCCGGAATTACTCTCTCCCGCCGGTTCGTTAAAAAATATGCGTTACGCCTTTGCCTACGGCGCCGACGCGGTGTATGCCGGCCAGCCGCGCTACAGCCTGCGGGTGCGCAATAACGAATTCAATCACGAAAACCTGTCCATAGGCATTCAGGAAGCCCATGAGCTGGGTAAAAAATTCTATGTGGTGGTGAATATCGCCCCGCATAACGCCAAGCTGAAGACCTTTATCCGCGATCTTGCGCCGGTGGTCGAAATGGGTCCCGACGCGCTGATCATGTCCGACCCGGGCCTGATTATGCTGGTGCGCCAGGCCTTTCCGGCCATGCCCATCCACCTGTCGGTCCAGGCCAACGCGGTAAACTGGGCGACGGTAAAATTCTGGCACCAGGCCGGGCTTACCCGGGTTATCCTCTCGCGGGAACTGGCGCTGGAGGAGATTGAGGAAATCCGCGCGCAGGTACCGGAAATAGAGCTGGAAGTGTTTGTCCATGGCGCCCTGTGCATGGCCTATTCCGGCCGCTGCCTGCTGTCGGGTTACCTGAATAAGCGCGACCCCAATCAGGGCGCCTGCACCAATGCCTGCCGGTGGGAATATAAGGTACAGGCGGGCAAGGAAGATGATATGGGCAATATCGTCCATCTGCATGAGCCTATCCCCGTAGCCCGGGTCGAGCCGACGCTTGGCCTCGGCGCGCCGACCGGCCAGGTTTTCATGCTCGAAGAGGCCCAGCGCCCCGGCGAATATATGAGCGCGTTCGAGGATGAACACGGCACCTATATCATGAACTCGAAAGATCTGCGCGCCGTTGCGCACGTGGGGCGCCTGACGGCGATGGGCGTGCATTCGCTTAAAATTGAAGGCCGCACCAAGTCCTTTTATTATTGCGCGCGCACCGCCCAGGTCTATCGCCGGGCGATCGATGACGCCGCGGCGGGCAAGCCGTTTGACGCCTCCCTGCTCAACACGCTCGAAGGCCTGGCCCACCGGGGCTATACCGAAGGATTCCTGCGCCGCCACGTGCATGAGGATCAGCAGAATTACGAATACGGTTATTCCGTTTCCGATAGCCAGCAGTTTGTCGGCGAGTTTACCGGCGTCAGGCGCGACGGACTGGCGGAAGTCGACGTGAAAAACAAATTTTCCCGCGGCGACAGCGTGGAACTGATGACGCCGCAGGGCAATATCAGCTTTACCCTTGAACGCATCGTTACCGGCAAAGGCGCCGACGCCGACGTGGCGCCGGGCAATGGCCACCGGGTCTACCTGCCGATTCCGCAGGCTATCGACGTGCGCTTCGCCATCCTGCTGAGAAACCTGCCCGGCACCACCACGCGCAATCCGCATGGCCGCGTCGCGGCGTCTGACATGACCGCGGGTTAATAGTTCAGCAAAAATCAGCATTGCTCGTTCGAAAATTAGAATTGGGTCACAATACGACCCGGCAGCGCAGCGTATCATGCGCTTGCTGAATCAAAATGCAAAACAACGACCCAGCCTCACCAGGAACCACCTCTTTCGCCAGCTCATCCTCCCTTGAGCTGGCTTTTTATTTGGCGAAAACCTTTTAATGACGCATTATCATTTCTGCATGAAAATCATTTTTTTCTAGGGAAACCATTGAAGGAATCTGCCATGGCAACCACTCAGACGTCACTGCTTATCGTAAATGGCAAAAGCGCGGCTAACGAGGAGCTCAGACTGGCGGTGGAGCAGCAACGGGAAGCCGGTTATCCGCTGCACGTGCGCGTCACCTGGGAGCATGGGGATGCCCAGCGCTACGTGGAGGAGGCCGCCCGCCTGCGGGTGGACACGGTTATCGCCGGCGGCGGCGACGGCACCATCAACGAAATCGCCGGCGCCCTGGCGCTGCTGCCCGCGGAGCGCCGTCCCTGCCTGGGCATCCTGCCGCTGGGCACCGCCAACGATTTCGCCCTCAGCTGCGACATCCCGCAGGACCTGGATAAAGCGCTGATGCTGGCCATTAACGGCAGGCCGGTCGATATCGATATCGCCCAGGTTAACCACGATCGCTACTTTATCAACATGGCCACCGGCGGCTTCGGCACCCGCATTACCGCCGAAACGCCGGCAAAACTGAAGTCCGCCCTGGGCGGCGCCTCCTATTTTATCCATGGCCTGCTGCGCATGGATACCCTGAAGGCCGACAGCTGCGAAATCCGGGGGCCGGGCTTTAACTGGGCGGGCGAGGCACTGGTCATCGGTGTCGGCAACGGCCGCCAGGCCGGCGGCGGCCAGGCGCTGTGCCCGGACGCGTTGATAAACGACGGCCTGCTGCAACTGCGCGTATTTGCCTCGGAGGCACTGCTGCCTATCCTCCTCAACAGCCTGACCAGCGATGAGCAAAATCCCCACGTTGTTTCAGCGTCCCTGCCCTGGCTTGAGATAGAGTCGCCTCATGAAGTGACGTTCAACCTCGACGGAGAGCCGCTAAAAGGCAAAAAATTCCTGATAAGCCTGTTGCCAGGGGCGCTGGCATGCCGTTTACCGCCCCTTTGCCCGCTATTGGGCTGATAAACCCGCGCCTGACGCCAACGGTTGGGACAGGGATTTGATCTTCCGCACATTAATGAGAGTCCGGGACGCAGCGCACAAGAATTTGTATAACAACTTAGGGTAATCTATAGGCTATGTAGCTGGTTCAGGAAGTTATCATGCAAGCATTTTCACCCACCCTGCCCGCGCCGCAAACGCTTTACTACAGCGCCGGGGAAGCCCATCCCCTGGAGACGCTGACGGAAAAAAGCCTGTGCGGCATGGTCGAGGACATGAAAGTCACCCAGAGTGACAAAGAACATTATATTACCGGCTGGATGGGGCCTCACAGCGTGGTGGTCATCCACAACTACCGCGAAAAACGCGGCACCTCCAACGGTTTTGTCTTGACCAAAGAAAACCAGTATCGTCTTAGCGTGCAGTCGATTGAGTTCCGTATCCCCAAGATAATCCTGTGGCTGTCGCTGCGGCGCAATCCGCGCACCATGACGCTTATCACCTACAACACGCTGGGCGAAATGGTCAGCCCGCTGATGCAGTTTCGCAATATGACCGATAAACCGGTCAAACGTATGCTGGAACAGGACTGGCAGGCGCTGAATGATTATATCGGCATGGCCTGCTGGCAGCTGGAAAACGGTAATCCGCTGTGGAACCAGTTGCTGCAGACGCTAACGCCCGACCAGCTGTCAGGCATGATCAACGCGCCGGAGTTCAGCGGTAAGCGGCTGCAAAAAGACGGGGATTACGAAGGCTTCTGGGCGGGAAATGTCTTTATCGGCCGCTGCCTTGGCCCCTATCCGGCGCTGCAATTGTTATGGCGCGACGAAGACAACCAGATGCAGCCGGGATATATCTATACGGCGGTGCCGGAATACCGGGGCGGCATTCCCCTGCCGTCGCTGCGCATCCGGCCGCACCGCGGCGAGAACAGCTATCTGCTCAACCCCTTTGACGCGCAGCACCTGCATGACGCCCGCTCGTTATTCAACTTTGCCCAGGGTATTTTAACCGGCATGTCACCACCACTGGTGGAAATGATGGACCGGCCCGATGCCGTGCCCGACCTGTAGATCATCCGCATGCAGCAGCGCCTGCTGCAGCCAGTCTTTGGCGGCCGCCAGCGTCTGCGCCCAGTCGTCATGCAGCGGACGCAGGGCCGCCAGCGCGCTTGACAGCGTGCAGCCGGTGCCATGGGTGTGACGGGTATTGACCCTGGGGGCGTCAAAACGCCGTTCTTCCGCGGCGGTGATAAGCCAGTCGGGACTGGACCCGCCGTGCAAATGTCCGCCTTTCATCACCACCGCCTGGCAGCCATGGTCCAGCAGCGCCCGGCCCTGCGCGCGCATGTCCTCTTCATTGGCGGCCGCGCGGCAGCCCAGCAGCGCCGCCGCTTCCGGCAGATTGGGCGTGATGATGGACGCCAGCGGCAATAATACATCGCGCATTGCGCTCACCGCGTCCGGCGCCAGCAGGAAATCACCGCTTTTCGCCACCATCACGGTATCGAGAACCACGTAGGGAATCGGATATTGCCGCAGTTTTTCCGCTACCGCGCGCACGATGGCCGCGTCCCCGAGCATGCCGATTTTCGCGCTGTCGATACGCACGTCCCCCAGCACGGAATCCAGCTGCGCGGCGACGAAATCAGCGCTGATGGGATAGATGGACTGCACGCCCCGGGTATTTTGCGCCACCAGCGCGGTGATAACCGTCGTCCCGTAGGCGCCCAGCGCCGAGAAGGTTTTCAAATCGGCCTGGATGCCGGCGCCGCCGCTGGGGTCGGTGCCGGCGATACTGAGCAGGTTATGGCAACGCTTCATTGGAGATACTCCCCGCGCAGGGCATACAGCCGGTCGAGGAAACCCACCGCGAAGCTGCCCGGCCCCGCCGTTTCACGCGCGGTCAATCGCCCGGCCCGCGCCATGAACCTGCAGGCGGCGGCCGCATGCTGCAACCGATCGCCCGGCAGGGCGCAACATGCCGCCACGACTGCCGATAAGGCGCAACCGGTGCCGGTTACACGCGTCATCATGGCGTCTCCGTCGGTCACAGACCAGGCCCGATCGCCGTCGGTGATAAAATCCACCCGGCCGGTGACCGCCACCAGGGTGCCATAGTCCGCGGCCAGCCGCCGGGCGAAAGGCAAGGCGTGGCGGGAATCGTCGGCGCTATCCACGCCCCGTCCCAGGGCCGGCTGCCCGGCCAGCGCCAGGATTTCCGAGGCATTGGCGCGAATGGCGGCGGGTTTCAACGCCAATACGCCCATGGCGAATTCGGTGCGGAAGGCTAACGCGCCCACCGCCACCGGATCCAGCACCCACGGCGTGCCGGCATCATTGGCGGAAGCGATGGCGGCTAACATCGCCTCTGCCCGGGGTTCGGTCAGCGTGCCGATGTTTACCAGCAGGGCATCGGCCATGGCGCTGAACTGAAGCGCTTCCCGCGTTTCAATCACCATGGCCGGCGCGGCGCCGACGGCCAGCAGCGTGTTGGCGGTAAACGCCTGCACCACATCATTAGTCATACAATGGACCAAGGGTGCATGCTGGCGCAGCAGGGAAAGGGAATCCGCGGCGGCTAAGCCGGGCAATTCGGTGGGTTCGGCGATCATAATGCTCCCAGCCGGCGCTTTGGAAGACGGACCCGGCGGAACATGAGGCCGTGACTTCCCTACGCTGGCATTATCCAGATCAGGTCATACGGGTAAAATCTCAGTCCGGCGCACGGCGGCGGACACCCCGAGTCAAGTTGCTTGATTATCCGGTTACCGGAGTAAAAGATCAATGCGGGGTTTTGCTCAAGGAAGACTGGGGTCGATTAACATACGGCCATAGCACGAATCGCCATGGGGCCGCCGGCCGCCGGCGTTTGCCGGTGTCAACCACCACTGCGCTCCGCCCTCGCCCTGCTCCAGGCGGGCAAATCCCGCCTCGGCCAGCGCGCTGAGCCTGCCGCTAAGCCAGGCGTCGCCCTCTACCGGCAGGGAAAGGCGCCACACGGGTTCACCATCACACTCCACCCGCTTATTATTCGTGAAATCGATTAAATTTTTTTTATGGAGACGTTCAGAGGAATATGCTGATAATGAAATCAATGCTAATAAATAACAAAGCCAGGATTTAAACATACCCACCTTCAACACGGCAAAAAAAACCAATGATACCATCAAATTTTCCGCAGTGATGCGCTTAAACTAAACACTATATAAATGGTATTCAATATATCGGGAATGACTTTTTACATTAGCCGCTTGATTAATAATGCCTTGACCGTTAACGAAATTTCAATAGCCGCATGGCGCCATCATAAACGCAAGGTTAACCAAATAACTTCAGTTCGGTGGCCCGGCTAATGGCGTGTTTCGCATTAGTGACGCCAAGCTTATCAATAATATTTCTGATATGAAATTTTACCGTCCCCTCGCGTATTGCCAGGATGGTCGCCACCTCGCCATAGGTTTTACCGACACTGGCCCAAAATAACACTTCTTTTTCCCGTGGCGACAGTGTCTGGACCTGCGGCGTTTCAGTATATAAAGTCACAACGGAAATATTTTTATTTATAAAATTCAATACCTTATCGTGAGTAGTAATCAACAGCATCTGCAGCTTTTCCTTATTTTTCTCAATAAAATGATAGAATTCATCATTCCCCTGCCGGTTGCTTATGCTCAACGTCGCCAGATTGTTATCGCAATCATGCAGGGTAAAGGTGTAGCCGCTGTCCAGCCGGTAATATTTTGACAATCTGAAAAAGCTATGCTGTTGTATTATCGACGGGTTATCGGGCCATAAAAAGGGGGTAAATCGCCGGCAGGCAATAAGCATGACCGGATCGATTTTTTGATAACCATAACTGCAGTATTGATTCAGCCAACCGGTGGGGTAGTCGGATATAATAGATGCCGGCAAGTTATCAGCTTTATTCATCATAAAGTAGGCGAAACAGAACGCGTTGGCATTCTTGAATATTTGCTGAAGGTAGACTTTGATTTCTCTTTTCATCGTCTGGATAAAAAAATCTTGATTATTCTCTAAGAATTTTTCCATAAAATATGCCTGCCATATTAACTAACACTCATCATTTATTATCCATTAGAGGTAATAAATAAATGCTTCTATGTGTAATAACGGTGGGATTTTGGATAATATAAGAGGCACGCTATGGATGCAACCTCTAACAGCTTTATCAATCATTCCGGCGCTAATGACTGCCGGCCTGGGCTGGCGCCGACGTCCAGCGGGGTTTTAAGACGGTATATCCCCAGCGGTATTCTGCGTTTTTCTTCATCTGGTTTAACGTTCAGCTAGTTGCGGCCCGTTGATAGCCGCCGGCAATTCCGCCATCGCGAGCCAGGCCGGCGATCCGCCGCCGCAACCGTAGCAAATCTTTCGCTATTGGTATAATAAGCATAAAATTATTTGTTCCAAAAATAGTGTGTACCCTAAATACATCAAGTTGCAGTATGGCGGGTATGGACTGGATACCGAGTAATTTGATAAACAATTGGTCATTAAGGTTGAAGATGAAAAAAGAGGATGTGGTTGTCAGGGATTACCGCGAAGCCGATCGCCCTTTTTTGCGTACCCTGTATCTGTCGGCCCGCAAGGTGGGCTGGACCTGGCTTGATAACCGGCATTGGCGGCTGGAGGATTTTGACGGCGCCACGTTCGATGAAAAAATCATCGTCGCCGAGATGCAGGGCCATATTGTCGGTTTTGCCTCGCTCTGGCTGCCGGACAGTTTTTTGCACAACTTATTCGTTGATCCCGCCTGGCAGCGCAGGGGCGTGGCCTCCGCATTACTGGCGGCATGTTATCCGCTCTGCCGCGGCACCATGGCGCTAAAATGCCTGCAGGAAAATGTGGGCGCGCAGCAGTTCTACCTGCATCACGGCTGGAAGATTATTTCACCCGGCGTCTCGGAACACGGCAAGTATTACCTGATGCACCGCAGGGTTCGCCAGGCTTAGCCGCTCGCCACCGGCACGTTTCCCCACCCGCCGTCCCGCGCGGATCGTCCATTGACAAGCCGGCGTTCCCGCGCGGCGGCAAAATATCTTTTCGCCTGGCTTTTCCTGGCGCCCATATGCGTGCATAATACACATATTATCCATCTGAACCATGCCGCCTCCGGGGTGGTCAAGTTCGAACCAAGGGGTGCGGCGTACCATGAAAGCAGCAATCGTAACCGAGACCGGCCAACCCCCGGTCTACGGCGATTTCAGGGAACCGGCGCCCGCGCCGGGTCAAAGCCTGATACGCGTCAGCGCGTCGTCGCTGAGCCATATCACCAGGAATCGCGCGGCGGGCAGTCATTATAGTTCCGACGGCGCGCTGCCGTTTATTCCCGGCATCGATGGAACCGGCGTCACGCACCATGGACGACGCGTGTATTTTCTGATGCCGCAGCACCCTTATGGCGCCATGGCCGAGCGCTGCCTGGCGGACGATGCGCATTGCATCGCCATACCCGATGGACTGGACGACGCCTCCGCCGCCGCCATGGCTATTCCGGGCATGTCGTCGTGGGCGGCCCTGGTGGAGCGCGCGCGTCTGCGCGCCGGGGAAACGGTCTTGATTAACGGCGCCACCGGCACCTCCGGTCGCCTGGCCATACAAATAGCCAGGCATCTTGGCGCCGGCAAAATTATCGCGACGGGGCGCCAGACCGCATCGTTCGGCGAGCTCAGGCGTCTTGGCGCCGATGTCACCGTTGCCTTGGTCCAGGATCCGCATGCCCAGGAACAGGCCTTTGCAGATCAATTTCACCAGCGCGTGGATATCGTCCTGGACTATTTATGGGGAATAAGCGCGCAAACGCTGATGATCGCCGCCGCGAGGGCCAGCCAGGAGGGCGTACCGGTGCGTTTTGTGCAAATCGGGTCGTTAAGCGGAGCCGATATCACTCTGCCGGGGGGCGCGCTGCGGTCATCCGGTCTCCAGCTAATGGGCAGCGGCATCGGCAGCGTGCCGTTTCCCCGCATGCTGGCGTCCATCCAGGGCGTACTGGCGGCGGCCCCGTCCGCAGGTTTCACCGTAGCGTCCCAATCCGTGCCGCTGGCGGAGGTGGCACGGGCCTGGGCCGCCAAAGACGCCGGCGCGCGCATCGTACTGCGTCCTTAAAGGATGTTCAGATTAATTGGCGCTGCGGCACTTCCACCAGCAGCAGTTGCAACCCCCCATGGTGGAGCGGAAGGTGACGCTAAGTCCTGCGTTTAACGCCGCGCAAGACCGGTGCTTCGGCAATGGCCGATTATTTCACCTGGAGGCAGGATGCCAACCATGCAATCCAGCCGCTCGCCGGCAGGGCGAGAGGCTGAATAACTTCCGCTCCCGTTTATCCTGTTAGCGGATATACCCGTATAATGTCACGACTTTACCCGCGCGGCTGGCAAGCCGATAGTAGACCTTCGCCCATAGCAGGAGAATCTACCATGCGTGTCTTTGTTACCGGCGCTACCGGGTTTGTCGGCTCCGCCATTGTCAAGGAACTGATCGCCGCCGGCCATCAGGTGCTCGGACTTGCCCGCTCGGAGGCGGCGACCGGATCGCTTATCGCCGCCGGCGCCCAGGCGCATCGCGGCAGCCTTGAGGATCTGGACAGCCTGCGCGCCGGAGCGACCCTGGCGGATGGCGTCATTCATACCGCCTTTATCCATGACTTCGCAAAATTTAATGAAAGCTGCGCGACAGACCGCCGCGCCATCGAGGCGCTCGGCGCCGTGGTCGTCGGCACCGGCCGCCCGCTGGTGGTAACCTCCGCCACCGGGATGATGTCGCTCGGCCGTAGCGCCACGGAGGACGATATCCCCCAGGCCGGCTCCGACGCCCTGCCCCGCGTCGCCTCGGATGAAGCCGTGGCCGCGCTGGCGAAGCGCGGCGCGCGCGTCTCGCTGGTGCGCCTGCCGCCCTCGGTTCATGGCGACGGCGATCATGGCTTTGTGCCGCTGCTTATCGGCATCGCGCGTGAAAAGGGCGTCTCGGCGTATGTGGACGAGGGGCTGAATCTTTGGCCCGCCGTGCATCGGCTCGACGCGGCGCATTTGTTCAGGCTGGTGCTTGAAAAGGGGATAGCGGGCGCCCGCTATCATGCCGTTGCCGAGGAAGGCGTGCCGTTTCGCGCTATAGCCGAGGTTATCGGCCGCCGCCTGAATCTGCCGATAGCGGCCAAGAGCGCCGGGGAAGCGGCCGACCACTTCGGCTGGTTCGCGCACTTCGCCGCGCTCAATAGCCCTGCATCGAGCCGGCAGACCCGGGAACAGCTGGGATGGCGACCGGCGCAGCCAGGGCTGATTGCCGATCTGGACCACGAGCGCTATTTTGATTCCCCGGTCAGGCGGTGAAACCACCGTTTACGTCAACCACCGATCCGGTGATATAACCGGCGTCCGGCCCCGCCAGGAAAGTGATGACGGCGGCGACTTCCTCAACGGTCGCGAAGCGGTTGATGGCGTGGGTATCCATAAACGAAGGCGGAAGCTTGTCCGCCGAGCCCGCGGCCATATCGGTCGCCATGACGCCGGGCTGGACGACATTGACGGTAATATTGCGCGGACCGAGATCGCGCGCGGCGCCTTTAGTGTAACCGACAATGGCGGCCTTGCCCGCCGCATAATCGGTCGTGCCGGCAAAACCGACGCGGGATCCCAGCCCCGAACCAACCGAAATGATGCGGCCGCCCTCGGTCAGCCGCGGCGCGGCGGCGCGGATCGTCGCCACCACCCCCAGCACATTGACCTGCCACTGGCGATCGAGCGCCGCATTATCAATCTCGGGATCGTCGATCCGTTTGCCCTGAATAGCGAGGGCGGCATTGTTAACCACGATATCAAGCCGGCCGAAGCGCGCGACGACCTGGTCGATAAGCCGCCCGGCGGAGGCCGGGTCGCCCTGATCGCTCCTGATGGCCAAGGCGGACACGCCCGTCTTTTCAAGTTTCGCCACCACCGCGGCGGCCTTTTCCGCCGAGGCCACATAGGTGATCGCCACGCTCGCGCCCTGCTGGGCCAATGCCGCCGCAATAGCGGCCCCCAGGCCCCTTGAACCACCGGTCACCAAGGCGACTTTTCCCGCCAGACTGTTG
Source organism: Acerihabitans sp. (assembly GCF_036398755.1). NCBI lineage: Bacteria > Pseudomonadati > Pseudomonadota > Gammaproteobacteria > Enterobacterales > Pectobacteriaceae > Acerihabitans > Acerihabitans sp. The sequence goes on from NZ_DASWOM010000004.1 coordinate 77,068, forward strand.
TTCATAGCAAACTCCCCGCTCGGTTAATGAATGTGTGACGGCGCCTACCAGGGCAGCCGCTCGTCCTGATAAAAAAATCCGCCCGTCGGGCCATCGTCATCTAGGCCGGCGTAGAGGATCGCGGTGCGCGCCCCTTCCTCCGGACTCAGGTCGGCTTGCCCGCCGCCCATCCCGGTACGTACCCAGCCGGGATGGATGGCATTCACTTTGATGTGGCTGCCGCGCAGCTCTTCGGCGAGCAGGATCGTGAAGGCGTTCAGCGCCGCTTTCGAGGTATCGTAAGCCAGCGCCTTTATCGGATAGACCGGCGACGCGGGATCGGACAGGTGCGTTAACGATCCGCGAATGCTTGATACGTTGACGATACGGGCGCCCGACGATCGCCGCAGCAGCGGCAGCAACCGCTGGCTCAAAAACACCGGCGCGAAAAAATTCGCTTCAAACGTGCCGCGAACGTCCGCCTCCGACGCCGCGCTCGGCGGACGGTCTGGCGGCGTGGCGGCATTGGCGCTGTCCAGCCAGATGCCCGCGTTGTTGATAAGAATATCGAGAGAAGCGTATGTTTTTGACAAATACGCATACGCCGCCTCACGGTCTTCGGCCGAGGTGACGTCAAGCTTTATACCCACGGCCTGATAACCGCGGCCGCGCAATGCGTCGGCACAGTCCCGCGCCTTCGCTTCGTCGCGCGCGCCGATAACAACCGTCGCGCCGCGCGCGGCCAGCTGGCGACAAATTTCCAGCCCCATGCCGCGCGCCCCACCGGTAACGAGCGCGGTTTTCCCGGCGAGTGGCTGTTTTATTATTGCTGCATTGTCTTGCATAGGAATACCTTTCATTAAGCAATGTGCAGAGGGAAGGACTCGCCGGCCCCCGAAGGTGTGCGGCCGTCGCCATTTTTGCTTTATTCAACGATTAATTTAAGAATGATCGTTACGATAACGAACGGTATTGTATTGTGTCGGGGGCGTCAAGCGTTTTATAATGACCGTTACTGAATTTTGCTCAACAATACGGGGGGATTATGGGCCGTCACAGAGAGTTTGATACCGACGAGGCGCTTGCCGCCGCCTTATCCGTTTTCTGGCAAAAGGGCTATGAGGGAGCCTCGTTCGAAGACCTGACGAAAGCCACAGGCGTCGCCCGTCCCGGTCTTTATTCCGCCTTTGGCAATAAGGAGGCGTTGTTCCACCGGGTGCTTGATCTCTACGAGGTCCAATACATGGGTTTTATGCGCGAAGCCCTGTTAGAGCCGACATCGCGCCGGGTCGTGGAACGTATCCTGCGCGGTTGCGCTAACCTGCACACCCTGAACGCAGCCCATCCCGGCTGTCTTGGGCTGAACGGCGCCCTTGCCTGTTCGGACGAGGCGGAACCCGTCAGGCGCGAACTTATCCGCCGCCGCGACGCGTCGGAACGTGCGCTGCGCCGCCGGCTGGAGTCCGCGCGGCGCGAGGGGGATCTTGCGCCGGCGGCGGATTGCGCCATTTTGGCGGCGTTCGTGATGACGATTGCCCAGGGAATGGCGGTACAGGCCAAGGCCGGCGCCACCAGGCAGATGCTTGACAACCTGGCCGACCATGTCCTGAACGCCTGGGCGTCAGCGACCCCATCCGCGTAATCCCGTTGTGATGATTACGCCAAAATCATTATGGCATGGCGTTGGGCGACGCCTGCGCGCGCAAATCGTCCGCGAGCAGGTGGCGCTTTGCGCTCGCCATGATCTCACCGGAAAGGTCGTGCCCTTTTGTCGCCCGCGCCAGCACCAGCGCCCCGACCATGGTTGATATCTCGGCCAGCGCGGTTTCCCGTGCCGTAACGGTATCGGTATCGCGCAGCTCGCCGGCAAGAATCGCCACCAGCTGTTCCAGCCCCTGGAGAAAAGCCTGGCGCACCGGCTTGTCTTCCGGTTCCCGGGAGACATCGGTGGCCAGGGCCGCCAGCGGGCATCCGGTTCCCACCGCCGAAAGATTCTGCGATAAGAGGTATCCTTCAATCAGCTCGGCGTGCGCCGAGGCGTGATCCCGGGTTCCGGCCATCCGCTTATGCCAGCGCCCCACCGAATCCCCGAACGCCTTGGCGCAGGCAATGGCGGCCAGATCATCCTTCGATGCAAAGTGGCCGTAAAACCCGCCATGGGTCAAACCGACCGCCCCCATCAGATCCGCGACGCTCACTCTCAGGCCCTGTTCGCGGAACAGCCGTGACGAGGCCTCCTCGATGGCGATGCGATTGCGTTCGGTTTCAGCTCTGCTTACCCGTGGCATGGCACACTCCCGGCACTGCACATACATGATTGATGACATCTATTATAGCCTCGCCTACCCTCCGGCGCTATAGCGACCCGCGCCGGCCAGGTACGCAAAAGTATCAGGTTAACCGTGCCGGGCGCTTTTCATGGCAGAGAATACGTGCTTTAATAAATGTCATGTATCATTTATTTTACCGCCCCGGCCTGCTTCGCGCGGATAAAACACCGATCGCCGGAAGGAAAAGCCATGTCGTTTGAAGATACCCGGGTCAAGATATCCGCGCCCTTGCAGGGTGTCGTTCCCGCCGCGGGGGAACGGCGGCGCAGACGGGAAGTTCTGGTTTGCGCCTCCGGCGTGTCGTTTATGATTATGCTTGATGCCAATATTGTCGCGGTGTCCCTGCCGACGATTGCCTCCAGCCTGCATAGCGCCTTTGCCGGCGTGGAATGGGTTATCAGCGCCTACATCCTGGCGTTTGTCGCTTGCCTGATGCCGGCCGGCGCATTGGCCGATCGGTTTGGACGCAAACGCATGCTGTTCGCCGGCCTGGCCCTGTTCGGCTGCGCGTCGCTGCTGTGCGGGCTGGCCACGTCGATCCTGCTGCTCAATACTGGCCGCGCGCTGCAAGGCGTGGGCGCCGCGCTGCAGCTTAGCGCGGCGCTGGCCGTGCTGGGTTTTGAGTTCCAGGGCAAGGAGCGCGTGCGGGCGTTTGCCGTCTGGGGCGTGTTTATCGGCGCGGCCGCCACCGGCGGCCCTGTCGTTGGCGGCCTCATCACCTCGGCATTCGGCTGGCCCTGGGCCTTTTTAATTAATGTTCCGGTCAGCCTGTTGCTGAGCCTGCTGGCATGGCGTTCAGTCCATGAGTCCCGCGATCCCGGGCATGCCCGCATCGACCTGCCCGGCGCGGTGTTGCTCGCACTGGCCATCAGCGCGCTGGCCGACGGCATGATCCAGGGCGGCAACCTGGGGTTCGGCAATATCCGCGTTGCCATGGTCCTGTCCGCGGCGCTGGCGCTTCTGCTCGCCTTCGTGTGGGCCGAATCCCGCCACCCCCGGCCCATGGTGGATTTGAGCCTGTTCCGCGATCCGGCGTTCATCGGCGCCAGCGTCGCCATGTTTGCCTATGCCGCCTGCGCCTATGTCATGGCGACCTACCTGCCCCTGTATATCCAGGCGGCGTTTTTCCCAAGCCCGGCCATGGCCGGACTGGCATTGCTGCCTTTCGGCGTCCCGCTGCTGGCGGGGCCTTACCTTGGCGCCGCCCTGGTCGCGCGTATGGGCGATCGGGGCGCCCTGGTCTGCGGACTGATGGTGGTGGCCCTGGGCGATGCCCTGACCGCCTGGGCCGCCACCGGCCATGACTACGCGCCGGTGGCGCTGGGCATGGGCGTACTGGGCATCGGCGCCGGGGTACTGAATGGCGAAACGGCGCGGGTATCAATGCAGATCGTTCCCGCCGGGCGGGCCGGCATGGCATCCGGGCTTACCTCGACCTTTCGCTTCGTCGGGCTGCTGGCCGGACTGACCGGATTGGGGGCCATTCTTGTGGCCGGCATCACCTCGTACCTGACGCCTTTGTCGGCCGGGTTGCCGCAGCTGGCGGCGATCGGCGTGCGCGAGGTCGCCCATCATGCCGCGGCGGGCGGCCTATCGACTTGGCTGGGACCCCAGGTTCCGGCCGCGACGCTCACGGCGTGGCGGCACGCCGCGCAAGCGGGTTTTAATTCGGCCTTCGTCGACCTGATGAGCGCCGCGGCCGGGTTCGCCGGCGGCGCGGCGTTGCTCACTTTCCTGTTGATGCGCCGCCGTGCGATCGGGCGCATCGGCCATCAGTAACCTGATAAAATGGAATCAACCATGCCAAACGTGCGTATCGACAGCAAAACCGGTCCCAATCCAGCCTATATTAAACAGGCGGACAGTTATCCCTCCATCGCTGAAACGCGAGCGGGACGTGTTTAACCCTACAGGAGATCTTCATGCCTTATCTGCAACTTGATGTAAACGGCCATTATGCCGTGGCGGACAAACAGCGTCTGGCCGCCAGGCTTTGCGCCACCTATGCCGGCATGATGTCCGTCGACATCCGGCGTATCAGCGTGGCCATCCGGGAATTGGGCGAAGGCGGCATCTGGAGGATCACCGCGGCGGAAAGCGCGCCGGAGCCGGTTTCGGTGCTGATGCTGGACATCCGCAAGGGACGGCCCGCCGATCTGCGCATGGACGTGGCCAAGGCGCTTTGCGCGCACTGTATCGAGATCTTGGGACTACGTGAAGATCGGCTGAACGTCGAGTTTACCCAGCATGACGGCGATGAGATGTATCACCCGCAGCTCGGCGGCTACAGCCCGGACTGGCAGCCCGGGCAACGCTAAGCCGCACCGGGCAAAAACCGTCCCCGCCGATGCGTAGCATAATGACGTGGGGCAAGGCGCGCGGGCGCGCCATAGGGAAACCGCTACGCCTGAGGCCCGGTAGCGGACAATTCGACGGCGATCTCGCGCAGCGCGCGCTCAAAGGCGTCGGCGGGCTGGCCGCCCGAAATAAGCCATTTTTCATTAATGACAATGGCGGGAACGGACGTGATGCCCCGTGACATCCATAACTGCTCGGCATCACGGACTTCTTTGGCATAGCGTCCCGATACCAGCACGTCCCGCGCCGCCTGCTCATCCAGTCCCGCGGCAACCGCGGTGGCGATCAGCACCTGCGGGTCCGACACATTCGCGTTATCGGTAAAATACGCCTTGAAGAGCGCAAGTTTCAACGGTTGTTGCCGGCCCTGCCCTTTTGCCCAGTGCAAAAGACGGTGAGCATCAAAGGTATTGTAAATCCGCCCGTGGCCGGCAATATTATAATCAAACCCCACGCCGGCGGCCCTTGCGCGGATCATCTCGCGATTGGCCTGCGACTCCTCGGCGCTGGAGCCGTATTTCTGCGCAATGTGTTCGGCCAGATCCTGCCCCCCGGCGGGCATATCGGGATTAAGCTCAAAGGGTTGAAACTCCACGTCCGCCCGCACCACGCCGGCGGTACGGTTCAACGCTTCCTGCAGGCCGCGTAAGCCGATGATGCACCAGGGACAAGCCACGTCGGAAACAAAGTCGATTTTCAGCTGTTGAGGCATGGGCGCTCCAGAATATTTGATAGGAAATACGGCGGCGGCGGGTCGCGGCAGCCGGTTTCAACACTTTGTCAAAGATGCTACGAAAATCGGGTTACGTCTAGCATTACCCTCCACCCGGCCGCGCCCATGGGGTCGGGCCGCGCGGCGAGCGCTACATTTCCACGACGATTTTGCCGAAAGCGCCGCGATCCAGATGGTCGAGGGCCCGGTAAAGTTCAGCGAGCGGATAGCGCGTGTCGATTACCGGCCGCAGCCCGGTGCGATCAACGGCGCGAACCAAATCCTCCAGCGCGCGGCGATGGCCGGTGCCGATGCCCTGAATGGTGACGTCCTTGAGCATCAACGGCATAACCGGCGCCGACACCTCAAAGCCCTCCAGCGCGCCAATCTGGTAAATGCGCCCGCCCACGGCCGCCGTCTGCACGGCCTTGCCGAGATGGGCTCCGCCGACCAGCTCGAGGATATGATCGGCGCCACGGTCGCCGGTGATGCGCAACACCGCGTCCACCCAGTCTTCGTGCCGGCGATCGATGCCATGATCCGCGCCCAGCGCCCTGGCGCGCGCAAGCTTGCCGGCGCTGCCGGAGACGATGGTTTCGGCCCCATGCGCCTTGGCGATTTGCAGGCCGAACAGCGCGACACCACCCGTTCCCTCGATCAGTACCCTTTCACCGGCGCGCAGTCGGCCGCGCTCAACCAGCGCGAACCAGGCGGTAAGCCCGGCGCAGGGCAAGGTGCTGGCGTGCGCGTCGTCCAGGGTGGCCGGCGCCAGCACGAACCAGTCTTCCGGGAACGCCACATAGTCCGCCAGCACGCCGGGATAATATCCGCCCAGGGTGCGGTAGGATGGCGTACGGGCGTCGCCCCGTCGGACACCGTCGATCCAGCCGGGCACAAAAGTCGAGATGACGCGGTCGCCGACGCCAAAGCGGCTGGCGTCCCCGCCTAGCGCAACCACCGTGCCCGCCAGATCGGAACCGGGGGTAAAGGGAAACGCGAGCGGCAATCCCCGGCCGCTTTCGGTCACCATCTTGTCACGGTAATTGAGCGAGACGGCCGCCACCTTTACCAGAACTTCGCCGCGCCCCGGCGTGGGGACAGGCGCCTCCCTCAATTCCAGCCGGTCCCGGCCGATGGCGTCCATCTCCCAACGTCTCATGGTCTTGGTCATCAGGTACTCCCGTTGCGTATTAGGGTAAAAAAGAGCTCTCTTCCCGATTTCCCGCCTGAGAAGCGCCCTGCGGTTAATGAATGCCGCAACAGTATCGCATCCTGCATTGTGTATGATAATACGGTATAATCAGCATAGTCTGTTGAATCTGGGGCAACTCTATGAAAGGCGCGGAATACGCCGAGCTGATGGCTTTTCTGGCCGTGGCCGAGGAAAGGAGCTTTCGTCGCGCCGCGCGGCGGCTGGCGTTGTCGCCTTCCGCCCTAAGCCATACCATCCGCTCGCTTGAGGAGCGCCTGGGCGCGAGGCTGCTAAACCGCACCACCCGCAGCGTCGCGCCGACTCAAGCCGGCAAGGATCTGGCCGAGCGCCTGCGCCCCGCGGTCGCCGATATGGAGAACGCCGTCAGGGAGGTCGGCGCCAGCCAACTGCAGCCGCGGGGCATGGTGCGCGTGAACCTGCCGCGCATTGCCGCCCGCCAGGTGGTCACGCCCATCCTGGCCGAATTCCATGCGCACTATCCCGACATACGGCTTGACCTGGTGATTGATGACAGCATAACCGACGTGGTGGCCAAAGGGTTTGATGCGGGGATCCGTTCGGGTGAACGGGTGCAGCGGGATATGGTGGCCGTCAGGCTGACACCGGATCTCAAAATGGCGGTCGTCGGCTCACCCGCCTATTTCGCGCGCCGGCCATTACCCCTGGCGCCTGGGGATATTCGCGATCATGCCTGCATCACCTATCGCTGGAGCGAGACCGGAGCGCTTTTCCGCTGGAGTTTCAGCGGTGCGGACGGACCGCTGGTTGTTAACGTTGACAGCATCGTTACCGCCAACGACACGGATCTGCTCCTTGCGGCGGCGCTGCAAGGAGCAGGTCTCGCGTTCCTGCCCGAAAGTTTCGTCGCGTCCCACATCGACAGCGGTGAACTGGTTCATGTGTTGGAAGCCTGGTGCCAGCCCTTCCCGGGATTTTATCTCTACTATCCCAACAAGCCCCATATGCCCGCGGCGCTCAGGGCGTTTATCGATTTTATCAAGCTGCCGATCCCATCGCTCACCGGGCGCTATTAGGCGATAATGCGCGGTGTCCGGCGACGTCGTTAAAGATGCGCCATGCCGCCTGGGCACGCTCGGTATTCGGATAGTTGCGGTTGGCCAGCATCACGATGCCCGTTTTTGTCTCCGGGATAAAGGCCACATAAGCGCCAAAACCACCGGTGGCGCCGGTTTTATTCAGGAAAACGGCCTGCCTGGGCGGCACGGCGGGTGTGATGGTTTTTACCGGATTGATGTTATAGGTCATCTCATCCGCGTTGCCCTCGATAAGCGTTTGCAGCGCCACCGGCCAGGGATATTGCTCCCAAATCATATCCTGGATGTATTTCGCCGTGGTGAAATAGCCGTTATGGGTTGCGGTCACGGCTTGCCGCACCGGCGATCCCTCGCCATTGCCATGCATATTCGCGTCCACAAACCGGATCATATCGGCGGAGCTGGACTTCACGCCATAGGCTTCATCGCCCAGCAGCCCGGAAGATAGGCGTACCGGCTTATCCTGCTTATCGTATCCCCAGGCGTAGTTATTCATCTCTTGCTGCGGGACGTCAATCCAGGTATGGCGCATATCCAGCGCCGGCAGGATAACGTCCCGCAGCAGATTAACGTAGGTATCCCCCATCGTCCGGGCGGAGATAAGTCCCAGCACGCCGATGCTGATATTGGAGTATGACCGACCCTGCCCGGCCCCTTGCGGAGAATGCCAGGCGCGCAGGTAGTCCATCAGCTGCGCCTCGTTGGCGAGGTCGTCGGGAACCTGCAGCGGCAGCCCGCCGCTGGTGTGGGTGGCGAGATTGATAAGCGTCAGATTGCCGAAAGGGGTATCCGCCAGGCCGGGCAGGTACTTTCCGACACGGTCGGATAAAGCGAGTTTATTTTGCTGCGCGGCATAAGCGGCCAGCGTCACGTTAAATGTCTTGCTGATGGAACCCAGTTCAAACAGGGTATCGGAAGTGACTTTTTTCTCCGGTGACAGTTGCGCCAGCCCGTAGTTATAAAAATAGTGCTTGCCGTCCACCGTAAGGGCCACGGCCATGCCGGGAATATTGTACTTTTCCATCATGGGAAGGATGGCGCGGTCGACGTCGGCGCGATAGGCATCAGGCGCGGCGCTGTCCGCCGCCTGGACGCTTAGGGAGGTTATCAGCAGGGATCCCGCGAACCAGGAAAATGCCTTTTTTTGCTGCATAAATTTCTCATTACGATGAATAAAAGAAAGAGGCTAATCACTTATGCTTAAACCATTTATTATTGGTAGCCTTACATGTAAAGCCCTGCGTAATGCGTTGTATTCGCGCACGGCTAATATGATGAATGTCACCAATACAACGCCTGGTAAACAAGCGTCATTTTCGCGCGGTTTGGATTATCATTCATTAAACGGCTTACAACGTAGAGATTCCGATTGCCCTGGCCCTGATTTATACCGGCGACGAGGCAATGAGTTGGCGGGCGGTTTTAGCGATTGCGGCGCGAGGGCTCCCTATCGGACTGACTTTGCGCCGCGTTGCGTTCGAGATCTTGCGCAAACCTGCACGCCAGCCGCACCAGATCGTCAAACTCCACCGGGTCCCACTGGGTAAAAATCGCTCGTCCCCTGCGCTCCCGCGCCTCATCCACGGCGTCGGTCATCAGCTTGCCCTTTGGCGTTATCTTCGCTTCCCGCAGGCGGCGATCGCCTACGCCGGCCTGACGCGTCACCAACCCCAGGCTCTCAAGTTTAGCCACCTGACGGCTGACCGTGGTGTGATCGCGGCCGACGCGATCGGCCAGCCCCACCACGCCGATGGGCCCCAGACGTTCGATAAACACCAGCAGAGGAAACAGCGCGCGATCGAGCGCAATGCCCGCCTCGCGCACCAGGGTCTCGTCATTCTGCGGTCGGTTCATCACGCTGACAATACCGAGCAACGCCCCATGCAACGCCCTGAGCTGGCCTGCAATATGTGTATCATCTGCTTTTTTCTTGGTGGTCATATGATCGCTCCTAACTGTGCATATTACACATATAGCATGCGATAAGGGTAGGGATTTGGCCAGGGGCTGGTGGTGGAACAGGTTGAAAATCAGGCTGTCCCTGACGCGCAATGACAGGTCGGAGTCCCCTTGCAGGCAACCATCGCCCTATTGACTGGCTGGAGGAAAACCTAACCGTCGCTTTCGCCAAACCGGTTGGATGCTTGCCGGCGCGGGTTATTTCTCAACGACAGCGCGGGCTGTAAGCCAAAATCCGTGCGTACCGGCAAACGCCGGTACGCCGAAGGGGTAATGGCGAAGTTTCTTTTGAAGGACCGGCACAAGGCCGACTGATCGTCAAATTGATATTTTTGGGCGATATCGCTAATGGCGATGTCAGACCGGCGCAATTCTTCGGCGGCGCGGGTCAAGCGCCTTTTACGGGTATAGGCGGCAAGGGAATAACCGGTGATTTTTTTAAATAATCTTTGCAAATACCATTTGCTGTAGCCGGACTTATCAGAAAGTATTTGCAAATTCAGCGGGGCTTCAAGATTTTTTTCAATCCATAGCAGAAGATCATTCAACATGCTCTCATGGTACATAATGACTCCCGGGTTTAACGCATTTTTTTACCGATAGTGATGATGTCATTGCCATAACCGGTCATTTCTGTAAAAAACGGGCACCAGAAAGATTATCGGCGGGCAATGCTGTCAGAAAGCCGATTTCACCCTAATAGGTAAGGCGGTTTAGCAAGTCGTGAATCCATGTTATGACTCATTGGCTTACCACGAACTTACCGCGTCGGAACCAGGCGGGATCGGGCGTTGGGGTGTTGATATTCCGTGTGGATACGCGCTGGCCAGAGGGTGGGGAATTATCGCGATATGCCAAAAAAAATACGGAAAAGGCGGCCAATGCCGCCTTTTCCGCCTGCTGCCCGTCACTGCTTATTTGTAAAGTTCCGCGGTTCCGTACAGGTGGTTTTCACCAGAAGCGCCAATGATGCGGTATGAATTGGCGCCGGCCTGCGTGGCTTTGGCATCAAGCTTTGACTGCAGGGTGGTCAGGTCGCCGTTTGAAGAGGCGCTGATGGTGCCGATGGCTTGCTGGCCGGCAGGCGCGGACTGGACTTCGGTCGCAGCCAGAGAAGAAAAAGAAGCGGCGGCGAGTGTCAGGGCGGCGATGGTCATGGCGATGGTTTTCATAATGTATTCCTGTTCGTTAAATTTTTTACTCAAGGCGCCGGTTCAGACGCTTTGGATTTGGGTCAACGTTATTTATTAACGTTCGATAATTAAATAATAGTGTCTGTCGCGAGATTGCGCAAGCTATTTTTTAATGAACATTAATTAATTAAGCAGAGATGAACAATTTTTGTTATAATATATTGATTTTAAAGTGATTATTTAGAATAGAAAAAGATTGCATCGTAATGCGATGGGCGCAACACCGGATATGGTCGGTTTGCCCGGCCTGTTGTTCGAACAGCAGGCCGGGCGACCGGCGGGGTATTCCCCAAAGAGCAGACCGCTTTAAGCGCTAATCGGTGATTTATCCGTCCCTGATTCGCAATAGACGTTGTTAAAGACCGTATGAAAGATCGTTCCGTCAAACATATCCACCAACACGCCGGATTTGCGCTTGCTCTCTTCCCGAACCGGCGACAATAGCGCTTGATCGATATCCGCCTGGCTATCGAAACGCATTACCATCACCAATGGATAGGCGGGCTCCCCGATATCGGCGTTTTCCTGCGTCCAGACACGTACTTCCCGTACTTTGGGAAAATGGGACCAGAGCGGAACCATGACTTCATTGACGTGCTGATAGAACGCGAGTTCCATTCCAGGACGAATGCATCCTTGAAAAAAAGCACAGCGGGTCAGACCAAATGTACTCATCATTTCCTTCTTTAGCCACGCCCGATAAAGGGTATATGGCTCGTTATTATAGATAGGCATGGACATCACCTTCGCATCAAACAGCCGGTGGTCCATAGACAAGATCGCGTACACGGCAGGGTTCATGTAACCCTGGCGAGCACACCGGGATCAATGAATCGCATCCCTAAGGTCGGTCAGATCGCGCCCACGGGTTTCCGTCGAAAGGGCAACGCCGATCAGGGTCAGTATCGACAGAATGCCGGTATAGACGCCCATCACCCAGAAAGCACCACCCGCGAGTCCAATCAGATAGATGCCGAGAAGCGGAGCTATGCCTCCTGAAAGCACGGCGCCCACTTCGCGCGACAGTGCCACGCCGGAATAGCGGTAACGGTTACCGAACAATTCCGCGAAGTGTGCGCACTGTGCGCCCAGCATGCTGTTGCAGCCGATGGCCAGGCCACCGAACATGGCGATAGTGACCCATAGCGCATCGCCGGTGTTGATCATCCACCATGCGGGAATCGCCCACAGCAACATGAAGATGGCGCCCCAACGGTAAATCGTCTGTCGGCCGAAGCGGTCCGACATGGCGCCGAAGAACGGTGTGGTAAATACACTCGACAAGGTGGCAATCAATGCCGCGGTGGTGCCGATACGAGCCATTTCTCCCGGGGCGACGCCATGATGCGGCGCCACCACGCTGCCCAGAAAAGCGATGACGATGGTGGTATAAATCGTGGATCCGCCCTGCTCCGCCAGCCGCATCAGTACCGCGGCCAGAATAGGTCGGCGCGCTTCCTTAAGCACCAGTTTCATTGGCGATTTCACCACTTTGCTTTCGCCTTCCAGCGCCACGAACGTGGGGCTTTCCCGCAGGCGCAAGCGAATCCAGACGGCCACGCCAATCAGTATGATGCTGGACAGGAACGGTATACGCCATGCCCAGGCGATAATCACCGATTGATCCACCATATGCTGCAAGAGGCTAAAGGTGGCGGTCGCGATCCCGAAGCCCGCGAAGATGCCGACGAATGGCAATGCCGCGTAGAAACCGCGTTTGGCCTTCGGCGCGACTTCAGCCATCAGCGTTGATGCGCCGGCTTGCTCCGCGCCCGCGCCGAAACCCTGTAGCAGCCGCAGCACAACCAAGCCTACCGCGCCGACCGGTCCGGCGGGCAACAGACCCACCATCATGGTTGAAGCGCCCATGATGGCGATCGTGACCAGCAAAACGAACTTGCGTCCTTTGCGGTCGCCCATCGATCCGAAAAAAAGTCCGCCCAGAGGGCGCGCCAGAAAGCCCACGCCATAGGTGGCAAAGCTGGCGAGCAGGCCGGCATTAGCGTTCAGCGTCGCGAAAAACACGTGGCTGAAAATCAGCGCCGTCGCCAGTCCGAAGATGGCGAAGTCATAGTACTCAAGCGCGCTGCCGACCGAGCTGGTGAGGATGGCTCGTCGCAATTGCTCGGGCGATACCGTGGTTGCCTTTGATGTGGATTGCTGCGGCGTAGAAGTAAGAGCTGAATGAGCCGCCGATTGATCTAGTATCATTATGATCTCCATTTTTTATTATAAAAAGCGGGCGAGGCGGCATGCCACCGCCCATCCCGGACGGGGTTACAGATTAAACGCCTGGTGGATATCATCGATATCCCGCTGCGGGATATGCACGATATCGCCGATCGCCCGCGCGTAATCGCCCGCTCTGGCGCTGAACTCCAGCACTTCCAGCCGGTCGTAGGCCTTAAGCGGGCTTTCGCCGCACACTATCACCATCGCATTTTGGATTAACAACACGTCGCTACGCCGGTCGATAAGGTCGGGCAGCGAACCGTCGAACAGCGCGGCGTACGCCGGCATTTTCACCTGGCGCATCACCATATAGGACTCGGGGATCAGGCGTGAATCGAACGGCGCGCCGGTGCAGGCGAACCCCATCGCATGCGGCGGCAGCGCCATCATAATGGTGCGAATGCGTGGATGGCGCGCGTAAATCGCCTGATGCAGCGCGGCGAGCGACGGACCGGCGGGCGTCGCCGGCAGCCGGACAAAATCATGCTCCGTAAGGCCGTGCAGCCCCTGGCCAGGGAGAGACATCAGGACGGTATCGTCCTCCAAGCGCTGCGACACGAAGAAAAATCCGGCAGGAGATAGCCCTTTTTGGTGTACCCGTTGGGCTATGCCGCTCAGAGCGTTGCGCTCGGCCAGATGTTCCTGTTCAAGGGGCGCGCGCGGATGCTCCTGCGTCAGGCGCCAAAATTGTTCGCACTGCGCGTCATCCAGCGTCTTCAGCGGCCCGTGCGGTGTGCCGTGAATGGCGATGGCGGCGCAGAAATTCAGCAATTCGAATCTCCGCCAGGCGTCGTCCAGTGATTGGTCGCCCACCGCAATCCCATGGTTTTCCAGGATAACGGCGTCGCAGCCCTGGGCGAACTGCCGGGCGATATTTTCACCGAGCAGACGGCTGCCGGGCAAAGCGTAGGGGGCGATATCGACTTTCGCGCAGTTCAGTTTAAACACCGGCGCGATACCGACCGGCGGCGTTTTATGCACCAGACTTGCGGCGATAAGCGCTGGCGGATGCGCGTGGATAATGGCGCGAATATCGGGGCGGCTCTGGTAAATCTGAAGATGAAACGGCAGCTCGATAGACGGAATATGACGCCCGGAACACGCGCCGTCGGCGGAGACACGCACGATATCCTCTACCTGCAGATTGCCTTTATCCACGCCCGACGGCGTGATCCAGACATCGCCGTTATCGTCCAGAATCGAAAGATTGCCGCCGGATACCGTGGTCAGGTTATTGCGGTAAATCAGGTTCATTACATCGACGATTTTACGGGGGCAGCTTACTGTAATGTCATTCACGGGACATTCCTCACTGTTATTTGTCGAACACCGCGCAACGTGGAAAGATTGCCGTAACGGCACTCAATGGAATCCGGTCACGTCCGCCAGGTCCTGATAATTCTTTTTGATATCCTCGTAGATGTTGCGGTAGATCCGGAACAGCTGACGGTACAGCGCCGTATTTTCCTGCTGCGGCTGGTGGGAAGCGCCGATCTCGGTCCATTGTTTGGCGACCGAATAATCCTTGAATACCCCGGCGCCGACCCCCGCCACCAGCGCGTTGCCGAACGGCGCGCCTTTGGCGTCTTTCATAAACACGCAGGGTACGCCCAGCATGTCACAGACCATCTGGCGCCAGAACGGACTGCGGGCGCCGCCTTCGGTAAGCACCAGCGGCCAGTTCATCTGAATGCCGCTCTGCTGGATCAGGTCGTAGTTGTGCTTGAGGGCGAAACAGGCGCCTTCCATAAAGGAGCGCAGCAGGTGGCTTTTGCTGTGCGATAGCGACAGGCCAAACACCACCGCGCGGGCGATCGGATCCCAGACCGGCGTGCGCTCGCCCATGAAATAGGGCACGGTGATAAGCCCGTCGCATCCGGCGGGCGCCTGCTGCGCCAGCCGGATGAGCAAATCGTAAATTTCTTCGCCGCTGCTTTGCGCGGCAAGCATTTCCATTTGCCCGAAGGTATCGCGGAAATAGCGCAGCACGGAGCCGCAGGCGCTGATGGCGGACACCGTAGTGTAGGTATCGCGTGAATTCACCGCGTGGGCGATGGTTATCATATTTTTGGTAAAGCGGGCTTCCTTATGCACCACGCCCATCACGCCGGCGGTGCCCATCGCGAGCGACATATCGCCGTTTTCAGTCGCGCCGCCGGCAATCCAGGCCGCCACGCTGTCCACTGTTCCCGCCATCACGGGCGTGCCCGGCGCAAGGCCGGTGCGCTGCGCGGCTGCGCGGGTCACTTCGCCGATGATTTCATCGCAGGGGAAGGAATCCGGGAATTTGTCCGGATCGAGGCCAATCTCTTCAAGCAGCGCGGTATCCCATTTTTTATTGACAATGTCATACCCGGCGCCGAACAGGCTGGCGTTGGAATAATCGGTGATGGCGCGCCCGGTCAGTTTCATGCACGGATAATCCGCGGCGGTCTGAATTTTGTACGCTTCGCGATACAGTTCGGGGCGGTTATCGCGCTCCCACATCAGTTTAACCGTGGCGTAATAGGGATCGATCGGGTTACCGGAGGACGCGTGGATCCGCGCTTCACCAATGTTGTCCCGCAGCCACTGAGCCTGTTTTATGCCGCGGCGATCCATCCAGATATGACTGTTTTGCAACGGTGTTAAGTTTTTATCCACCAGAATACAGGCCGGCGCGAGGGCGCTGATGCTGACGCCCCGGATATCCCGGGGATCAATTCTGGCCTGCTCAATGGAATGTTTAATCGTATCCGCGACCGCATTCCAATAATCTTCCGGATTGTGCTCCGCCCAGCCCGGGCGGGGCATGATTAAGGGATATTCGATATAAGAAAATCCCAGTATATTTCCACCTTCGTCAATGACGACGGATTTGGTTCCCGTGGTACCCACGTCGGAACCCACGAAATAGTTTTGCATAAACCATTCCTTTATTATATTCATGTAGGGTAAGAGAAATTACGACAGGCTATAAATAACCGCTTCATTATTCTCACGATTAGCCGCAAGAATGATTTCCTGATTATTATCTTGCAGGACATAAACACTACTCGGGCCCTGGCCACTGTCGATAAGCTGTGTTTTAAATTCGCCGTTGCGATAGCGAATTTCGAATAGTTCTTTTCTTCCTTCGCGATAACCGCAAAGAAATAACGGCTCGCCTTTTAATTTTCCGCCCCACGCTACATGGCCAAGCGCAATTTCGCCCGGATATTCCCAGATAGCTTCATAGCGGGCGCCCTGCTTTTTATAGATTTTGGCCTGATCGCCGTGAAAAGCTTCAATGGTCAGCAGCTCATCCACGCCGTCGCCGTCAATATCCACCACGGCGACATCGCCGGTCGGATTGTTGAGCAGCGGCCGCACGCGCCACTGGCCGTCGGCGGTTTCCGGCGGATAAATGCCAAATACGCCTTCATCGCTGCAGATCAGCACAGTTTTCTCCCCGTCGAGCGTGCCCTGCCAGAAACCGTGGTTGCGGGTCAAGCCGTCCATCAGCACCTGCAGTTTCAGCAAGCCGTCCGGGGAATCCGGTAATTCCCCAACCAGCACCTCGCCGGGATCGGACCAGTCATCAATGGCCTGCTTCGAGGAACAAAGCGTGGCGATAATAATGAAGTTTTTCTCCTGTATCCGGATGATGCCAAAGCGGTGGGCATAGGGCATATCAAGAAACGGCATCACCTGGAAGGTGCCGTCTTCCCGCGCGTGCGCCCAGATGATAGTGGACTCAGCGGCCTGGAATATTGGGAAGAAATTCTGTACCGCCAGAAAATCTCCGTTCGCGCCGGGGATTTCCGCAATGGACAACGTGCCCCCCGGCTCTTCCCAAATAGTCTGGGTGGTTTTATCCGCCGTATCGTACAGATAACAACCCCCCCGCGATTCGGTCGCAAAAATCAGCTTTTTATGGCCGCCGATGGTTGTACTGGATACGGCATAGCAGGTATCCAGTTTTCCGATAACATGTTTCTTGTAATGCATGGTTTCTCCCTGGTTTAAAGGAACTCGTTTTATTTAGTTCTCAAAGACGGAACGATTGACCAGATTAGTCGGGCGTTTGCCTTCTAAAACGGCAGTCATACCGGTAAGCGCTTCTTTCAGCATCGTGACGCGCACCTCTTTTAAATTGGTGCCCGCGTGCGGCGTAATGACAATATTGTCGATGGCGGCCATCTCTTCGCTGATGGCGGGTTCAAATTCAAAGACGTCGAGCGCCGCGCCGCGAATGGTTTTATTTTTCAGCGCATCGAGGAGCGCGCGTTCTTCCACAATGGGACCGCGCGCCGCGTTAATCAGATACGCGGTGGGTTTCATCAGTTTAATGTTTTCGTCATTGATCAGATGATGGGTCTCTTTGAGATAAGGCGCGTGGATGGCGACGACGTCGCTGTGTCTGAGCAGATCTTCCAGCGGGATATACTCCGCGTGGTAGGCGGCCTCCAGCTCGGGCGACAGGCGAAACATATCGAAATAGCGAATCTTCATGCCGAATACACGCGCTTTTTCGGACAGTTTTTTGCCGATATTGCCCATGCCGATAATGCCGAGGGTTTTACCTTCCAGCACCATATCCCGCTCAAAGAACATATCCTTGCGGCATTGACGGGTGGCTTTCAGCTCATTGTTGTACATCACGATGCCGCGAGTGATGGACAACATCAGGCCGATGGTAAATTCGGCGGTCGGATCCACCACGGAAAACGGCGTATTGATAACCGCGATACCGCGCTCGGTGGCCGCGTTGATATCAATATGGTTATATCCGGCGCCGCCGTTGCCGATCGCCTTTAACCGGCTGGATGCGGCAATCATGTCTTCCGGGATCGGATATTCGTTGATGCTCAGCAGCGCGTCGTGCTCCGGCAACAGCGCAATCAGCTCGTCTTTGGTATAAATATCTTTCTGGCTATCGGGCATGGTGATCAGGTAATTTTTTTCAACGTCCGCAATTGCTTCGTGCGGGATATTCCGGGTTAACAAAATCTTTTTCATAATATTTTACTCAACCGATAAAATGGGGTCTTAACCAGACGTCCCAGGAATAAGGGGATGATCATCATCCCGCCAGGAATTATTGTCATACCTCGCAACATGTGGACGCTGCGCATAAATTACCCGTCTGACTTTCCATCCAAATACAAAAAGCCAGCGATGTCCCTATCCGTTCACTCGTTGATAGCGGGCGGCGCCATCTGTTTTAGGCCACGGAATATAAATGGCTTTCTTTTAACTTTTTCAAGATCAGATCGGTCAGATGGTCTTGGCTTGATTTTAGGTGGTGAGTCATCTGATGACCTATGTCCTATTTGCTGCTTAGCAGGGGATTAAGTCAACAGCCTTTTCGAGATTTTGTGAGGGGAATAACGTTGTTAAATTTGTGTGAGCGAAGCGCGGAATCGGCTCCGAAGCCGTGTGTTTTCTGGGCTGGCGTGAAGAAAAGGCGGGAAAAATCAGTCGCGCCCAACGGCTAAAAAAAAGAGGGGAACCAAACGAAACACCATTGCGGTTTGTCCGCTCAACGGTCAAATACGGTGAAAAACCGTGATGCGATTGTAACGCGGGGCACAAAGAAAACGCGCGCCAGCCGCAGGCTGGCGCTGACACTTCGCACGCGGGTGATTAATGGTGTTCCAGCGAGTGTTCTTTCCACTTATCCACGGTGCTTCTGACCGCGTTTTCAATGGCTTTCATGTCTTTATCCCGCAGGGCTTTCAACGTCATGCGGTGCTGCTCGAGAATGGCTTCGCACTGCGTCACGTTAACGACGGTGAGCGATCCTCTGAACAGTTCCATGATGGTGGCGCCGATAAGCATCAGATAGGGATTATGGGTGCTTTTGAAAATCAGATTATGGAAATTGATGTCGTTATCAGGAGTATGAATACCCCGGGCGTAATCTTTTTCGGTTTTTTCGATGGATTTTTCCAGCAGCTGAAAATCGTCTTCCGTCGCATTTTCGGCAGCCAGTTTTGAGGCGGAAATTTCAAATAACAGGCGCAACTCCACCAGATCTTCGTCGGTATTCTGCTGCAGGATCATTTGGAATATCATGGATTGCAAAACATCGCTATCGAACGTGTTTTTAATCCGGCAGCCCTGGCCTTTAATAATTTCAATTACGCCCATCGCTTCGAGCATTTTGATGGCTTCGCGCGCGCTGGATTTGCCCACCCCCATCTTGGTCACTAATTCATTTTCGGACGGCAGGAAATCACCCGGCTTTAATTCTTTTCTGATCATCGCATCTTTAATCTTTTCCAACACCATTCTGGAAACCGATTGTTTGGGGATTGGCGTTATCCAGTCTGTTTTTTCTTCTTTATTCATTATCTTGCCTCAATAATCCATTTTACCTATCTCGACAATGTTACCACAGACGTTTTGATCCTAGTGACGCCGGACAACATCGATGGCGTGCATGCCATCGTCGGCTGGTTTGGTATCAGCGGGTTTAGCCGAATCTGTCGGGCGATGTCTTAACACCCCGGGGCGCCCCATGCAGAGTAGACGGCGCCGGACCGGCCTCAAGCTTGGCGCGCGGCGGGCTGGTTGAGCCAGGTGGCGACCAAGCCCGGGGTCCCGTGGGCGATAAACGCCGCGCGGCTATCAGGCTCCGGCGCGCGGTCCGCCTGCGGATGCCCTTAACGTGCCGGAAGATAAGCTCGGCGACTTACTGTAACGGGTGCTCCGGTGTGCGGCGCTGAGTTCGGCAGGATGACGTCCCGCTCGCCGTAGTACGCCGCGTAGCGTTCGACGTAGCGCCGTTCAAAATCACGCACTGAGCATAAGCTCGCCGGTCGCGTTAATCAACCCGTGTTACGTTGTGGTCAAGGTCGACCATACCTCCCAAAGCGCTTTTGCCCACGCCTTTAAACGTGCCTTTGGCTGCTCTGCGAAAGCCGGTTCCCAGAGGTGACAAGCCGCATAACCAAGCGTTATCGGTCCAACTGCGCACAAGCGATCCCGCACACGCACAATCGCATCGGCAAGATCTTGCCCGTTCTTGCCGTCTGATCAAGGGACGGGTTCCTTTAAATCAGTCTGCGTGACAGCGCCCAAACAGCCCCGAGAGGCTATTCCACATTCACGCTTGCCAGTAAGGATTCGCGTATTGATACGGCCATCCGGCGCCCTACCGACGATTCATATTCATTCTGCGCTGCCGCCCAATAGGGTTCACACTCAGAAACCTTGGCTTTACCCGCGGGAGATAGCGTAAATCTCAGGGCAAAGCGCTGGCCTTCAGCCCGGCTGTCGATAAACCCTTCCGCCTGTAACGGCTTAAGCGCGCGAACCAAGGTCGTGCGCTCCATCACCATTGATTTGGCTAGTTCAGAAATCGAGATATCAGGGTGTTCGCTTATGCTGACAAGAACGGAAAATTGAGAGACGGAGATGCGCGCGGCGGAAAGATAACGATCGTATAGCCGGCTCAGATAACGAGCGTTGCGCCGGGCGGCCAGACAATGACAAATTTCAGTACCAGGAGTAGAAGTCATAATAATCTCATGTGTAGTTACACATTAAAATGATAAGGAAAATTGTAGCCCTTTACAATCATAATGATAATGTATTTTATTCTGTTTTTATTGTCTGATTTTTATGGTTTTTAAATTAATTCTCGCTTTTATTTTTTCGACATCCAAAAATCATGCTTGCCATATGTGTGTAATTACACATATAAAGAGATGACCGAATCAACAAAAATGTGTTCGCCCGCTTTAGACAAGCGTCAACCGAAGGGGTCATAAAATGCAGAAGATACTTATCACCGGCGCCACGGGGGATACCGGCCGGTACACCACGCAGTTACTGCGGGAACGTGGTTTTGACGTCAGGGCAATGGTGCATAAATACGATGAGCGCGCGGAAGCGCTCAGCGCTTTGGGGGCTGAAATCTTTGCCGGAGATCTTCTCGATCTTCGCAGCGTGCGCCAGGCGCTGGAAGGCATACATGCGGCCTATTTTGTCTATCCGATCAAACCGGGGCTGATCGCGGCTACCGGTTATTTTGCACAAGCCGCCAGGGAAGCCGGGCTTAAGGCGCTGGTTAACATGTCACAGATTTCCGCGCGACAGTATTCCCAAAGCAATACCGCGCTCGATCACTGGACGGGGGAACGTATTTTCGACCGGTCAGGTATCCCTGTCACTCATCTGCGCCCGACGTTTTTTGCGGAATGGCTGACCTATCCAACGTTTAGTAATCTGGTGCAAATCCGGACTAACGGACTGATCGAATATCCGTTTGGCTCGGTAAAACATGCCCCTGTCGCGGCTTATGATCAGGCCCGGTTAATTTCCGAACTCCTTGTAAATCATAGCGCACATGCCGGTAAGACGTATCCCCTGTTCGGGCCCGTTGAGATGAACTATTTCGACATTGCGGAAATTTTGAGTGATGTGATGGCGCGCCAAGTTATTTATCGCCCTATTGAAATTGATGAGTTCCGAACGAAACTTGCAGCCAACGGGGCGCAGGAACATTTGATCCAGCATTTGTGTGCGGTGGCACAGGATTATCGTGATGGTCTTTTCTCCGGCACTAACGACATCATCGAGAAAATAACCGGAAAACCACCGATGTCCGTGAGTGAGTTTGCTAAAGAGCACAAAGAACATTTTTTCTAAAAGGCCACGCCGCTTCATTAACGCGTTTTTTGTCAGCCTAACGTTTCCAGGAATTTCAGGATGTCCTGAGGTTCTCTGGGTTGGATGCTTTATCGTTTAAATAATGGCAGGATTATCAGATGAAAATTGCAGGATCGGTTGTTTTTGTTACCGGGGCAAGCCGCGGACTTGGATTGGCTTTCGCCAGGCTCGCATTAGCGCAAGGGGCATCGAAGGTCTATGCTGGTGTCCGAAATCCGGCGGGGTTTAATGTTCCGGGGATTATCCCGATAAAAATTGATGTCACCGACGAAGTTTCAGTGATTGCAGCCGCTAAAGAATGCCAGGACACAACGATACTGGTTAATAATGCCGGTATCGGCAGCTTGAGCAAGGGTGCGCTGGCCCCGGATATGATCGGGTTATCAAAGCACCTGATGGACACCAATTATTACGGCATTGTCCGGACAGCCCAGGCTTTTGCCCCCGTTCTCGCCGCCAGTGACCAAAGTGCAATGATTAATGTGCTTTCCGATGTGACCTGGCTAAGCATACCGATGCTGGCAGCTTATGCGGCATCTAAATCGGCAGCCTGGAGTCTGACCAATGCCCTGCGTTTGGAACTGAAAGCTCAGAATACTCATGTTTTGGCGCTACATGTCGGCTTTGTCGATACAGATCTGGTGAAGGACTTTAACGTTCCCAAATCCTCTCCGGAAGATGTGGTGCATGAGGTCTACGCGGGTTTGGAAGCCGGGAAATATGAGGTACTGGCGGATGAGGGAACCCGTCATATCAAGTCAACGTTATCACTTGAAGACGCCATCTATTTCAATCCTCCGCTCCCTGACTAGGGCCGCCTCTACAAGCGGCAATAAGTGAAAGCAGACTTGCTGTCTTGAATAATATTCAATGACGGCAGGTCTGGGTTTGCCCTGTAATTCACCATGACAATCGGAAATACAACCATGAATGACATTCCATTTATCCTGTTAGTGCAGGCAAGAGCCAAACCCGAATTTCTCGGAGAGATAGCTGAAGCTGCCGCCGCCACGTTAAAGCTGACGCTTAAAGAAGCGGGGTGCATGGCTTTATATCAAACGACGCAGGCAGCTGATCCCAATCATCTTTGCTTTTTCGAATATTTCACTAGTGAAGCCGCTCATCAGGAACATATGACTCAGCCGTATACACAGGCATTTTTCCGCTTGCTGGAGGGAAAATTGTTATCTGAACCGGTGATCCAGAAATTGAACTTGCGGAACGGGTAAATTTGCGGTGTATTTTGAATCGGATAGCCTGTTTCACCCGGGAGCGGATCGCAGCATGAATGAATAGAATCGCTCAAACGTACGTCTCAAGCCAGGCGAGGCGATATGGCGTTCGGGCCACGTCAGGCGATACAAATGCCAGCCATCGCTATACAACGCTGACGATCTGGAGCCCTGCGGCTCATCCATCCCGCTACTCTTGTCAGCAGACGCTTGCGGCTTTCCAGCAACTGTTCCGCACTTACCGGCCCGGCCGTCATTCCCTTAAAATGCACATCAAACGTTGCCGCAAAATTGAGCGGCACACCAGGCGCCAGCATTTCCCAAGCAGGCAGGCAGTGCTCGAATAAATTGATCGCCGTGCCACCTTTCAAGGCAAATCGGGGCTCCTGCGCCGGCAGGATTTCCCGCCAGAAATTGAACCGTGGACACTCCTGTCTTTTAGTGATCAATTACATTTTCAGCCGTTAGATTCAGTCGCGACTAATACACCTAACCTGCTACTGAGTACCCTTTCCAGTTTAACTAATGCCTCAGTGCGCGTTGCGGGCCATATTTAGAAAACCACCGCTCCCTAAGAAAAGATGCGTCAACAAAATATTTGCCCGACGCATTGGAAGCGGCTTCAATTATCTGTAATTAGTTTCCCGCTGCGGGCTCGGGTGAGCCAACTAACTAAATCCGCTACTAAATAACCTGTCCGAGCTGCGCGACAAGCTGCGCCTTGGCACGCATTGCTTCGGCGTTAGGAAATTCAAGATCGGCATAAACATTGCCACCGCCGTGACGGATCTCGATAGTCCTGCCTCTTACTCCTGAACTGGCGGCCATTGCTGCGCTGCGTGCAGTAGCACAGGATGCGCACGGTAAAAGGGTCTTACATGTACACAACAATGTAGTTTGCCCGGACGACCATTTCCCGAGTACCCTCAATCCGGCCAGGCCGGTAGAGCCTCGGATGCTCCGGCAGCTTCGCGGCTTTGGCCTCGATATCGTCTTTTAGCCATTGTGCGGCGGCGGGATTGTCGTCCGAGATGTAATCGACAATCGCCAATAGATCGGCTTCGGCCGGCTGCGACCATTCAAGCCCGGGCATGGCGCTTCCTATCGATCAGGGCTTGCGCCTCGTCCATTACCTGCTGATGTGATACACCCGGCCGATCATCGGCCAGAGCCTCATGCACCTTGGCTCGGAACCATTTGTCATGGGCTTCCGGGTCGACGGTCAGGCCCGCCGGCAATCCGCCTTCCTTGGTAACGCGGGTTAGGAATATCCGCACGGCATCAGAGACGGACAGCCCAACGTTGGCGAGTTTTTCGGTCGCATCGGCCTTCAGTTTGTCGTCTACACGGATGTGCAGCATGGATGTTTGAGCAGCCATCGTAATTCTCCTAGTGCCAGACTAGCCTTCACTGCGTATCTCATTAGAGATACAGTCAAGAGCCACCTACTCCGCCCCGGTCGCGCTGAATTTGTCTTGGTCTGTCGCAAAAATTCTACGTTTTGCGGCAGCACCTCGCCGTCGGTTTTTCCTGGCGTTCAGACGTTGCAAAAAGTCAATCGCAAATTCCTTATAATATGCGACGATATTTGCAACACGATGGGGACGTCATGAGAGACAAACACGGCCCCTGCACGCTCGACCTGGAAAGCGGCCAGCTGCGGATCGGTTACGCCAGGGTATCGACCGATGACCAGGACTTGAGGAAGCCGCGCGACGAATTGCACACGGTAGGCAGAAATGCAAAACCTGAGCTTAGAAGGCTAAGCACTATCTGACTTTTTAAAAAATGCCTCCAGTTCGGAGAAACCAATAGCGTTCTTTGAATAACTGAAAGTACCCTCAGCGCATATCTCCCGGGCTGCCTGAACAAAAGAACCATAAGCCAGTCTAGCCATTGATGCACCAACGCTGATACGTTTCACTCCCGCTTCGGCCAGTTGCACAACACTGAACGTCCCACCCGGCAATCCCATAACAACGTTAACTGGCCTTGTCACTGATTCACAAACGGTCTTAATCATTGAAAGATCGTGAAGGCCAGGAGCATAAAGTACATCTGCTCCTGCCTTTTCAAACGCTTGTAATCTCAGGATCGTATCATCCAGATCAGAACGTCCCCACATAAAATTCTCAGCGCGAGCGGTGATCACAAAATCATGATCCAGTGCATCCCGTGCTTTTACTGCCGCTTCAATACGATCGACTGCGAGGCTTAAATCATAGACAGGGGCATCGGGCAGACCGGTATGATCTTCGAGGGAGCAACCTGCCAGACCAATACTGATCGCAATTTTTATGGTTTCCGCCGCACTGTCTGGATCATCACCGATTCCTTTTTCAAGATCCGCTGACACAGGCAGAGATGTTGATTCAACCATAGTCTGACAATGATCGATAGTCTGCTTCCACGAAACCCTCCCTTCAGGTACACCTAAGGAGAATGCGAGACCAGCACTGGTCGTAGCAAGTGCCTTGAATCCCATACTTTCAAGTATTCTGGCCGTCCCAATGTCCCAGGGATTAGGAATAATAAAAGTATCTGGCATTTCATGAAGGAGCCGAAAAGCCTTGCCCTTATCTCCCATAAATGCCCCCTTGAGTGGTATTATATTGTTTTAAATGGCTGAAAATCATTCGGAGCCATCCGTTGATTATCAAACTAAAAAAGGATCTCGTGAACTTTAAGTAGGGTCTGGTATTCAATAGGCCTCCTTTTAGCCAAGTACACAAGAGCCTCTTCGATACTTAATTCGAACGAAAGATGCTCTGACTCCTTTACTCCGACGGGATCTTTAAGCTGTAGTGAATTTTGAAGATATCCAGCTGTGTCGAAATCGCCAAAGGGATCGAAATTCAGACACTGATTTTTTTCTTGGAATCCCTTTTCTCCTGAAGGTACCCCCCTTGGAGGGTCAGGATCTCAGACTTGCTTAGCACGCCTTTTCTTTTAAGATTGACGAGTAATTGCTCGACGTTATCCAACTCGACGACGTCGCCAGCCATACGGGTAATAGCCACGGCCATATGGCTCATGCCGTCACGTTCAGCGGTGACTTTGTGGGATTTAGCAAGCCTG
Organism: Acerihabitans sp.; assembly: GCF_036398755.1. Lineage (NCBI taxonomy): Bacteria > Pseudomonadati > Pseudomonadota > Gammaproteobacteria > Enterobacterales > Pectobacteriaceae > Acerihabitans > Acerihabitans sp. Next base: position 103,049 of record NZ_DASWOM010000004.1, read on the forward strand.
CGGACTTGAATTGCAACACTTATAGCGGTTGTGTTAGTCATCGAAAAACCCCCTATTTACGTCCAAAGTATAGCAAGATGCTGGCTTGTTGGCTCCACCTAGCGCTTCTACTATGTTGCGATCATTAATTAATAGAAGCGTTCAAATTCAAGTCTCAAGCCAGGCGAGGCGATATGGCGTTCTGGCCACGTCAGGCGATACAAATGCCAGCCATCGCTATACAACGCTGACGATCTGTAGCCCTGAAGTTCATCCAACGTGCCCCGCGATCCGCTCCAGCGCCTGTTCCAATTCGCGGCGATCCGCCTGACGCTTGGCCGAGGAACGCTCAGCCAGGTTATGCAGCTTGCGCCGCACGCCTGGCAATGCACTCGCATAAGGAAACCCAATGAGCCCGAAGTCGGGTTTTTCATCCTCCACGGATATAAGAAACGCGCGCGATGGCTCGTCCATCCATCCCGCTACTCTTGTCAGCAGGCGCTCACGACTTTCCAGCAACTGTTCCGCACTTACCGGTCCGGCCGTCATTCCCTTAAAATGCACATCAAACGTTGCCGCAAAATTGAGCGGCACACCAGGCGCCAGCATTTCCCAAGCAGGCTTGGGGCTACAAGTCATATACACGAGAAAGGTGCGCCATAGCGCATCGTTCGCCCGCACGTCATCCAATAAAAGTCCGACGTCGAACAGATCGCGCGGATGCTGCCGCGATAATGCGGCAGCGAGCTTGCCGGCATAGAGATCGGCGAAATCCAATACCTGGACGGAGGCAAAGCCGAATGCCTCTTCAACCTTCGGCCTGACCACCATGCTACGCACAGGATGCACCGTGCCGCGCATTACCGGCGTGGTCTCGATCTGAACCCGCGCGCGTCCGCGACTGGCCACCAGCCGCGTGACATATCCCTTCCCCTCGCCCCTCGATGACTGCACCTGCAGTTGCAACGGACGTTCGCGAAGCACATCGGCCAATCGCTCCAGCGCCGCCGCGATCAAGGCAGCATCCTCGGCAAAGTCATGCACCGGCAGCCAGGCCAGATCAATTCCACCGATAGTCGCGGAAGATCATGCTCGAATAAATTGATCGCCGTACCACCTTTCAAAGCAAAACGGGGCTCCTGCGCCAGCACCGGCAGTATTTCCACCAGCAATTTCACCCGATCGGTGTAGCGTTTATCCCAAGTGTTCATCCAGGTCTCGTGGCAGCGTGATTTGATAGATTGGATGCAGGCGTCCGCCGGACACCAGCGCGCGTTTGCCCCGCCCCAAATCCACATCATCGAGCGGAACATGCGGTAGCCATGCATGCCGATGGCGATCGGCCAGGGCCAGAAACAGACGCTTGGCCTTGATGCTGTGGCAATGGCGTAGCAGCATGCCGACCCGTTGCGGCCGTAGCGTGGTCATGGCCTGCATCAAAGCATCGGCTTCATAAACCAGGGCGGGGTCCGATACGCCGTCGCATAACTCCAGCATAGCCCGCTCCGGCGTGGAGCAAACTATGGCGCCTGCACCCTGACTGGCCTCGTGCCACGCCAGAGAGTGATCAAGCAGCGCTTTTTCTGATATATCGGGCGCGAAGCATAACGCAGGAAAATTAAACGGTCCCTCACCCTGACACTCAAAGCGCTCCTTTAATGGAAGTTTGCCTACCCAGCCAGGCGGCCGTGCTGGACCGTACAGCGTGACCGTGCCGGCTTCGCCCAGGCGCAGATAGTGCTCATGCCCTTGTATGACAAGCGCAAAGCGCCCGCCGACATGCAGCGGCAGTGCTTCACCGCTTTGAAGGCTGTGGACCACCCCCTCCCATTGCAGGCGCCCGCCCTTGCGCAGATAGACCCCACGCGCCGGTGACACCAGCCAGCCGCTGGTCACATAGCGAACTATGAGGCTCCTGGAATAGCCATGCACCTGCAACCAATGGCTGGATACCAGAGTGGTATCATGCAGATCGGTGAGTAGTTGGTTTAATTTTCCATTATTTTGTTCACTCATAGTGTTCAAAATACACTTTCTATAAACCTTATCCAATACCTCTTGGTTTAAAAAACAGAAAAATAGCTCATCCATAGTGATCTTTTTAAAGAAATAATAAACCATCAGCAGGCAGCCGGCGGTATGTCGGATGTCTGAATTAAGGGGACAGCACTCACAGAACCGCCCTTAATACCGGCACCGTGACATTCTCCGGCGCTAGCGTGGGTACATAGTTCCGTCCGTCAATCCAGGCTTCGACCATATTTGACCACTCTTGCAGCATATGGCGCCGCTGCTCCGCATACTCGGCCTTGTTGTAGATCGAGCGCGAGGATCGCCCTTCTTCATGCGCCAGGCATTTTTCAATCCAGTCCCGGTTAAACCCCACCTCATTAAGCAGCGTGGAGCCGGTACGGCGCAGATCGTGGACAGTGAACGGCTCCAGCGGCAATCCGTTAGCCTGCGCGCGCTGCACCACCAGCACCGTTACCCGGTTCAGCGTGGCGTGCGAGATGCTGCGATGGCCGTCATAGCGTGACGGCAGTACAAACCTTGAGCCGGAGGCACAGGTATGCAGCGCCAGTCGGATGGTTGGATAAGAAGCAATGGATTCGAGCTGATGGAACGCCAGCCGGATCTCGGTTGGCGACAGCGCTCTTTCTTTCGGCACAAAAGTGGCGATCGACGCGGCCTTGACTTTGTCGGCCGGTTTTTCGACCTTTTCGCCATGTAGAATGGCGAAGACATAGACCTGTTTAACGATATCGCGGATATGCACCGCCGTGGCCGGGGCGCCACGGGCTTTCACCTTGTTGCACAGGGCGCGCAAATCATCTGGGCTGATTTCGGTGAGTAGCCGGTTGCCGAAGACCGATAAGATATCGCGTTCCATGATGCTTTTGCGCATGGAACGGGTGCTATCGGCCATGCGCGCATCTACCAGCCAGCGGGCGGCCATGTCGTCAAAATGTTTAGCGGCCGTAAGCCGGCGTTTCTCGCGCTGTTTTTTATGGCCCGGTGAACGTCCTTCGCTGATGGCGCGCTTGGCGTCGAGCAGCTTTTCACGGGCTAAAGCAAGGGAAATACCGGCGGGACCGTAATGGCCGATGATGAGGGTTTCGCGGCGTCCGTTAAGACGGTAATCGTAGCGGAAGGTGACGGTACCGGCAGGCGATACCGTCACATACATGCCGTCCCGGTCGGAAACCTTGTGCGGCCTGGCTTTAGGCTTAAGATTGCGTAATGCGGTGTCGGTAAGCATCGTGATTTAACTCCTGTTCAATGGCGGTTTTTACCGTCAGGGGTCAGGAAGTCTGAAGATGCCTCGAAAGCAGCTATACGTCTAGCTTTGGGAGGGAATTTTTACCGTCATGACCGAAAAAGAATCAATCATCCACGGCAGGGTCTTAATCCGCGCTTTGGAACTTACCGTCAATTCTACCGCCAGCCGGTGTTGCTGGCCGGCGATAGCTACCGATAAACACCGTAACTCATTTTATTAAAAATCAGATTGTTACGCCGATTTTTCGATAGCTGGGGATAGTCCCTGAACAACCTCGGATCATTCCCGATATCATCAATGGCGATCATCTGGAGAGGCTTGTGCCGTGGCATATAACGCCGTGGCAATGCCATAAGTACAATACGTAGGGGTAACCTGACGAAGTTCTCCATAAAGAACGCCGGACGAATAACCGTCGCCGGTAATCCGCTCCGAACCAGATTCTGCTCGATCACCCATTTACTTTCGAAATGGGGCACGCCGGATTGCCGATCCGCCCCGCCCACCGACGCGTAGATAAAGTGTCGGATATCAGCGAAGCATGCCGCATCGATGATGGCAGCGCCTTGCCGGATTTCAATCTCCGTGCCACGAACCGAGGGTTGCATCGCATAAACGCCGTAGGCGCCAGCCAGGGCTGCGGACAGCGATTCAGGCCGGTCCATATTGCCGTGGATAACCTCAATGCCATGGTCGCGCAGGCACAGGGCGACGGATGATGCCGGATTGCGCACGACGGCGCGCACGCGCCAGCGTCCGGTGGCCGCAAGCGCGCGGGCCACGGCGCCGCCCTGTTGCCCTGTCGCGCCAATGACCACGATAATACGCGCATTGTTATCTGGCTGGTTCATCGCCATGTTGTCGCTCCTTAATCGCGGTTATGCCTATTCGTAGCGATCCTCACCTGGCGCTGCGACCGATTGTCGATCGGGTAGATCGCCGCAGGCGTCGGGCTGTATGCGGTTTGATACCAATCCCGCCTCAGTGCCGTAAATTGGCGTTTCATCCGCGGTCCGCCACGGAAGTTCGGGCCACCAGCGCACGCCCGGCACGACATTAGCGGGTTCGATGCTTTCTCCTGGCCGGGGTGTCAGCACAGTAATCCTATGTCTGCGGGCGGCGGCCAGTACCCGCTCGACGGGCTCGGTCCAGGTATGATTCGCCTGCTTGATCAATGCCCAGTGTATTGGCAGCATGGCCCGGCCTCGTACGCACTTGTGTGCTTCCACAGCCAGTTCTGGCCCCTGGTGTGCATCCGGCCAATTCGCGTCGTACTGCCCGGCATCAATAAGGGTGAGATCGAATGGTCCCAGTCGCTCGCCGATATCGGTGAATGTGGTATGAAAGCCGGTATCGCCTGAATACCAAACACGATGGCGGTCGCCGATCAGGGCAAAACCCGCCCATAAGGGCCGGGGCCCGAAAGAAAGGCGCCCCGATGAATGCCGGGCAGGCGTAGCGACGACGTCCAGCCCGTCAATACGAACTGACTCCCACCAGTCCAGCTCGCGGATGCGCGCCTCGGGAATGCCCCAGCGCAATAGAAGAGCCCCCACGCCGAGCGGGACGACGAATTGCGTGCGCCAGGTGCGCATGGCATGAATGGTGGCATAGTCCAGATGGTCGAAGTGTTCGTGGGAAATAACCACCACATCGACGATGTCCCGCAATGATTCCAGCGCCACCGGCGGCGGATACCAGCGCTTCGGCCCGATCCACGACAGCGGGGAAGGCCGTTCGCTCCATAGCGGATCAATAAGTACCCTACCGCCATCGATCTCGATTAACGCAGAAGAGTGGCCGAACCACGTCACGCGCAGCCCGGAAGCCGGCGGGGTCGCCAACATACCGGCATCGTTATGCACCACGGGGATCGGCGCCTCGGGCTCGCCGTGGGGATTCGCTTTGCCGAACAGAAAGCGCAGCCAGGCGCTGCGCAAGTCAGACCACTGCGGCTGCGGGTTCACAAATTGACCATCGCGCCACTGCGGTGATTGCTGCATACGCGCCAGGCGTTCATCTGCGGGCTTACCGCCCAAAGCCGGGTTTATCAGCAACTGATAGACGCCATAGGAGACCGTGGCTACCGGCACAAACAGAACGATCGCCAATAGTTTTCTCCAGCCCAGTCTGCGCGGATGATTCCGGCGCCAGAGGCTTTTCGGCGCGCTCCCATTCATGAGAACACCGCCTGCGTGCCCAGGTACTCATGCAGGCCATAGATGCCAAACTCCCGGCCGATGCCCGATTGTTTGAACCCGCCGGCAGGCACCCCGGCCTCGTCAAGCAGATCGTAGATGCGATTGACCATCACTGCGCCGGCCTCGATTCGCTCGGCGATGGCCTTGCCTCGCGCCGGATCGCCGGTGCTGACCCATCCCTGTAGCCCATAAACCGAATCATTGGCTATCTCGACCGCCTCATCCTCGGTCTTGTAGGTCATCACGGCAAGCACCGGGCCGAAGATCTCCTCGCGGGCGATCGTCATGTCATTGCGAACATCAACGAATATGGTCGGCCTGGTAAAATAGCCTGCAGTAAGCCCCGGCGGATGCCCTTCGCCTCCCACCAGCAGCGTGGCGCCTTCCTCAATGCCACGCCGGATATAACCCTGCACGCGATCGAACTGCCGGGCGTTAGCCAGGGGCCCCAAAGCCGAATTATCGTCTGCGGGGTCGCCCACTGTCCACAGTGAGCTGGCCTTCAGCAGGGCGGTTTTCATCTCTTCGAGTTTATGCTCGGGGACCAGCAGGCGTGTTCCCGAGATGCACGCCTGGCCGTTATTCATAAAAGCGGCAGAAAGCGCAAAGGCGGCGGCGGCGTCAAC